>CAMPJN010000300.1 GCA_946886875.1 uncultured Pseudomonas sp. | reverse complement strand
TCGGCTTTATCCTCGACTTCATCGAGATCACCTTCGTGGTGGTGCCGATCGTCGGCCCAGTATTGCTGGCCATGGGGCTGGACCCGGTATGGCTCGGGGTGATGATCGCCCTCAACCTGCAAACCTCCTTCCTCACCCCACCGTTCGGTTTCGCCTTGTTCTACCTGCGCGGCGTCACCCCGCCGTCAGTGCCGACCAGCACCATCTACAGAGGCGTTGTGCCATTTATCCTGATCCAGATCGGCCTGCTGGTAATCGCCTACCAGTTCCCCGGACTGATCACCTGGCTGCCTGAGCAGGTATACGGTAAGTAACGCCTTCGAACGCCCCTGCGCCTAATCGCGCAGGGGCATTTTCCAACAGTATTCGCTGCGCCGTGGCTACCACGGCCGGCAAAGCCTTGCCCGTAAATCGCGCACGCCGGGCAGCGCTGTGAGGCTTCACTGGCACTAAAGGCCCTTTCACTGGGCCCGTAAAAACCACCCCTAAGCTGTCGAGGTCTGCTATGTCGCTCACGCTTACCACGCTCGCCACCTCTTCTCGCACCCTTGCCCGGCTCGATGTCCGCCGCATCGCCCCTATGACCTCAAGCCCGGGTCGCAACGCACCGCCACCCTAATTACGCCCGCTCCGCCGTCCACCGAACTGCTTTGGCGCCCATTGGCGTGACGGCGGGAGTGCGCCCACGAATTCGGTCCGTGCCTACACGTGCCGATGCAACACCCATAAAAACATTGGAGAAAACCACAATGAAAAGAACCTCCCTCGCAGTGGCCGTCGCCGTCGGCACCCTGGGCTTGTCCCTGAGCCAAATCGCCAGCGCCGAGTTCCTCAAGGACAGCAAGGCCAGCATCGAAGCGCGTAACTTCTACTTCAACCGTGATTTCCGCGAAGGCGCCGGTCAGGCCAAGTCGGAAGAATGGGCCCAGGGTTTCCTGCTGCGCCTGGAGTCCGGTTACACCGAGGGCACTGTGGGCTTCGGCGTCGACGCGCTGGGCACTTTCGGCTTCAAGCTGGATTCCGGTGACGGCACCGCCAACAGCGGCCTGCTGGTTCCCGACCGTGAGTCGGGCGGTTCCCAGGACAACTATGGCGACCTCGGCCTGGCCGCCAAGGCCAAGATCTCCGAGACAGTGCTCAAGGTCGGCTCGCTACAGCTGAAGAATATGGCCATCGGCTCCAGCGACGGCCGTCTGTTGCCGCAGGTGTTCAGCGGCGGCCAGTTGGTCTCCAAGGAAATTGCCGGTCTGACCCTCGATGCCGGTTACCTGGATGAGGTCAACGATCGCAACTCCAACGATTACCAAGACCTCAGCCTGAACAACTATGCATTCAGCGGCATCAGCTTCGACGACGGCAACCAAAGCAGCAACTTCATCTTCGCTGGCGGCACCTACAAGTTCAGCGACAGCCTGACCGGCGGTTACTACTACAGCAACCTGGAGGATCTGTATAAGCAGCACTCCTTCAACCTGGTGCATGTGTTGCCGCTGGGCGACAAGCAATCATTGAAGACCGACCTGCGCTACGCGCGCTCCACCGACGACGGCGACAGCAACGTCGATAACAAGGCCTTCGGCGCCATGGTCACCTATGCCCTGAGCGGCCACAGCTTCGGCCTCGGCTACCAGAGCATGAGCGGCGACACCGGTGCGGCATACGTCAATGGCACCGATCCACACCTGCTCAACTACGTGCAGATCGGCAATTTCGCCGCCAAGGACGAGAAATCCTGGCAGGCGCGCTACGACTTCAACTTCGCCTCGATCGGCATCCCCGGCCTGACCTTTATGACCCGCTACCTGAGCGGCGACAACATCGACCGCGGCAACGGTGTATCTGAAGGTCGCGAGTGGGAACGCGATATGGACCTCGCCTACGTGATCCAGGAAGGCCCACTGAAAAACCTCGGCCTGAAATGGCGCAACGCCATGGTGCGCAACAACTTCGGCCGTGACATCGATGAGAACCGCCTGATCCTCAGCTACACCCTGCCGCTGTTCTAACGGCGCACTCGCTGCACGCAGCCGATCTGTTGCATCCATTTCGGCGGCGATAAAACCTTAAGCCCGGACCACGCTCCGGGCTTTTTTTGTGCTTGCGTCCAAGTGCGCGCGAGGGGAAGGGAGTATCCGCAGTTGCCGCCGCTTGGCTGTCCACGACCATTGGGCGGATTCGCCATATCAATTCGCAACTATTTGATTTAGAAAGATAAAAATGCAGCACCTTTGGTCACGTCCGACGCCATGAAAATGCCAAAAAATTAAACTTACAGATGACATTGCAGTAGGCCCTTCATTTTCGGAGGATCCAAAGATGAAAACGCTATTGAAATGCTCGCTGATGGTCTCGGCCCTGGTATTGAGCGGCTCTGCCCTGGCCGAGGACGGTTTCGACTATACCCCGTTGGCGCAGTTTCTAATGCCGCCAAACGAATCCGCCGAAGGCAGCAGCGAGCGCTTCGCGGAAATGCTCGAACGGGAACCGACTGCCGCTGGCCAGAAGCGGCACACAGATGATTCTGAGCCGGAGAATTACCGCTCGCCCGAGCGGCAGCGCTCGCAGGATGGCTATCAGCGCTAACCAATACTGGGTGGGTAGAGCGCGGTCATCCACCCAGCCCATTACCAGGAGCGGAGAACGCTACTCGCTGCGCAAGGCATCCACCGGATGCAGTTGCGCCGCCCGCCGTGCCGGCGCGATGCCGGCGAACAAGCCGATAAGCGCCGACAAGGCCAACGCCATCAACACGAAAGCGGGCGCCAGGCTTAGCGGCAAACCGGGCACGGCGAAGTGAATCGCTCCCAGCAGCAGCGCCATCAACAGCAGCCCGAGCACGCCGCCGGCCAGGGACAGCAACGCCGCCTCGGCGAGAAACAACCCCAGCACCTGCCGCGGCGTGGCGCCGATTGCCCGCAACAGGCCGATCTCCGCGGTGCGTTCGCCGACCGTGGTGGTCATGATCGTGAGAATACCCACCGCCCCCACCAGCAGCGAAATGCCGCCAAGGGCGGCGACGGCGATGGTCAGGGTGCCAAGGATGCGGTCAAGGCTGGCGAGCATGTCGTCCTGGGTGGTCAGGCTGAAGTCTTCGACGCCATGGCGCTCGATCAATACCTGGCGAATCCGCTCGCTCAGCTGCTTCGAGCCGGTGCCGGCGCTGAACATCACGTTGATTTCCATCAGGCCGTCGCGATTGAACAGGCTCTGCGCCCAGTCCACCGGGATATAGGCGATGTCGTCGAGATCGAAGCCGAGCAATTGGCCCTTCTCCTCGATCACCCCGATCACCCGGAAGCGCACGCCGCCGACCCGCACCGGTTCGCCGAGCGGATTGGCCGCGCCGAACAACTCCTGGCGCAGCTTGTGGCCGAGCACCACATAGGGCGGCGAGCGGCCATCGCGGGCCTCTGGGAGGAACTGGCCGAGGGCCACACGAAAACTCCAGGCCTCGGCCAACTGATGGCCACCGCCAATGATGTCGCTATTGCGGCTCATCACCCCGTACTGGATATCGCCGCTACCCTGGATGATCGGCACCACCGCCTCGACATGGGGCAGACGCCCGAGCGCATCGGCGTCGGCCAGGCTCAGCGGGCGCACGCTGCTGAGAATGCCGCCGAGGCCACCGGTCTGGGTTTTGCCTGGGTGGATGGCGATGATCCGCGTGCCGAACTGCGAGAAGTTATCCAGCACATACAGGCGCAAACCCTCGCCCATGGCGGTGAGCAACGCCACAGCGGCGATACCGATGGCCACCCCGAGCAGCGTCAGCAGGCTGCGCAACGGCCGGCTGACCAGGGTGGTGGCGGTCAGCCGCAGGCCATCTTGCCAGCGCATCATGGCCGCGACCCCTGATTGGTGCGCATGGCGCACCCTACGGGTTGGGCGCGTTCTCTGGGGTAGGGTGCGCCGCGCGCACCAGGAGCACTCATGCTCTGGCTCCCGGCGGCCGCAACGCCGCCAGCGGTTCCAGGCGCGCCGCCTGGCTGGCCGGTAGCCAGGCGAACAACAGCGCCGCCAGGGTAGCCAACAGCAGCGAACCGACACGGGCCCAAACCGGGGTTTGCAGGGGAATCTCCCACAGCTGGCGGCCGAGCCACAGCAGTGCTTCGCTCAAGCCCAGGCCGATCAGGCCGCCGGCCAGGGCCAGCAGCGCCGCTTCGCCGACGAACAACAAACGCACCTGCGCCGGCCGCGCGCCCAAGGCCTTAAGCAAGCCGATCTCGCCGGTGCGCTGGTTCACCGCGATCCAGGTCACGTTCATGATCAGGATACCGGCCACCAGCAGGCTGATCGCGGCGATGCCGGCCAGGGCCAGGCCGAGGGCGCCGAGAATGCCGTCGAAGGCGGCGAGCATGCTGTCCTGGCTGATCAGGGTGACGTCCTCCTTGCCCTCGTGGCGGGCCTTGATCGTCTCAAGAATCTGCCGCTTGCCGCTGGCGAGAAAATGCGGCCCGCGTAATTCGGCGAACACCCGGAACAGCCCTTCACGGTTGAACAACACCTGGGCACTGGCCACCGGGATGATCAGCATTTCGCCAAAGTCCATGCCCAATGATTCGCCGCGCTCGTCGAGAATCCCCACCACGCGGAAACGTCGGTCGCCGGCACGCAGCCATTCGCCCAATGCCGGCGCGTTGCCGAACAGCTCGCGCCTGAGCGTCGCACCTATCACGCAGACCGCCTCAGCCTGGCTCAGCGGCAGCGCCGGCAGTATCTGACCCTGGCCGACGTCGAGCTGGCGGATGGCGAAGAATTCGTGGCTGGTGCCGAGGGTGAAGGCCTCGCGCGAGCGGTTACCGACGCTGACCTCGACCTGTCCGGCCTGCAGCGGCGCGACCCGGCGCACGCTGGGCAAGCGGCCGATGGCTTCGGTGTCACCCAACGTCAGGTCGCGGGTGGCCAGGCCGGTGAGTGGCGGCATGCCGCCGCTGGTTTCCTTGCGCCCCGGCAGCACGATCAAGGTGTTGCGTCCGAGCATGGAGAACTCGCCGATCACGAACTGCCGCGCGCCTTCGGCGAGGCCCGTGAGCAGGT
>CAMPJN010000299.1 GCA_946886875.1 uncultured Pseudomonas sp. | reverse complement strand
TGGCGTAGCGCAGCCAGGCGCCGTCCTGCAGGATGCCGACCCAGGGCGCCGACAGATAGCGCATCTTCGAGGCCAACTGACCGGCCTGCTTGCAGCGGTAGTCGAAGTCTTCGGCCAGGGCCTTGTTGAAGAACAGGATCGCCTCGCCCACCGCCATACCGTTTTTGGTGCCGCCGAAACAGAGCACATCGACGCCGGCCTTCCAGGTCAGCTCGGCCGGCGAACAGCCGAGCGAGGCGCAGGCGTTGGAAAAGCGCGCGCCGTCCATATGCAGGTTGAGGCCCAGCTCATGGCAGGTGGCGCTGATCGCGGCGATCTCCTCGGGGCGATAGACGGTGCCGACTTCGGTGGCCTGGGTCAGGGTCACCACCCGCGGCTTGGGGAAATGGATGTCCTGACGCTTGAGCGCCAGTTCGCGGATCGCCTCGGGGGTCAGCTTGCCGTTCTCGGTCTTGGCCAGCAGCAGCTTGGAGCCGTTGGAGAAGAACTCGGGCGCGCCGCACTCGTCGGTCTCGACGTGGGCGGTCTCCGAGCAGATCACGCTGTGGTAGCTCTGGCACAAGGCGGCCAGGGCCAGGGAGTTGGCCGCGGTGCCGTTGAAGGCGAAGAACACCTCGCAATCGGTCTCGAACAAGCGGCGAAAATGATCGGCGGCGCGGGCGGTCCACTGATCGTCACCATAGGCGCGGTCGTGGCCGTGGTTGGCCTCGGCCATCGCGGCCCAGGCTTCCGGGCAGATGCCGGAGTAGTTGTCGCTGGCGAACTGTTGCGCAAGATCGGGCATTGCTAGTTCCTTCTATTCGGCGGCCGGGACGACATGTCGGCGCATCGCCTTACTTTACCTATGCGTCGGCCGGGCTACGGACGTTGCGGCGACATCTTGTTCATTCCAGGCGCTGTTTACGGACTGTACGAGCACTGCCGGAATAAATGAAAAAGGAACTCGTGGCGGCGGTCGGCCTCAGAAAGAGGAGCCCGACATTGCTTGTCGGGCCATGCCTGAACCGGAGTCCACGATGAATTACCGTCATTTGCTTGCACTGTTCGCCCCCCTGGTTTTTTCCCTGCCGGCGGCTGCCGAATGGCCGGCGAGCGCAAAAGCCCAGTTCACCAAAGAGTGTGTCGCCAGCGCCCAGTCCAACCACAGCAAGGCGCAGTTACAAGCCTACTGCGAATGCGCGGCCGACAAGGTCAGCGGCGAATTCAGCGAAGCGGAACTGCAGGAGATGGGTCGCCAATCGCCACCCGATCCGGTTCTGCAGCAGCGTCTGATCGACGCATCGAGTTCGTGTAACAGCAAGTTGGAATAATTCGCCGAGCTAGCTCCATTGCGGCCGTCTCCAGGCGAGGCGGCCTTGCGCCACATTTATCGACGGCCCTGCTAAGGTGAGCGCCGACTTACCAAGCAGATGGATGCCATGCCTGAATCAGCCTCGGACCACTCCGGCCGCCAGCGTGATCGCGCGCTGGATTTGCTCAAGTGGCTGGCGCTGCTGAGCATGCTGGTCGACCACTTGCGCCATGTCTGGCCGCAGCTTTACACCTTCTATCTGCCCGGCCGTTTGGCCTTCCCATTCTTCTGTCTGGCGATTGCCGCCAACCTGGCACGGCCGACGGTTGGCGAGCGGCGGCCGATACCGCTGCGTTATCTCGGCTTGCTGCTGGTGTTCGCGCTGCTTTCCGAATGGCCCTATCGCCTGCTGGTGCAGGCGCCGCAGTCGCTCAATGTCCTGCCGACCCTGGCCCTGGGCCTGCTGATCGCCGCGGGCTTGCAGCATCCTTACGGCCAGCGGCGCTGGTTGGGGGTGGCGGCATTGTTGCTGGCGCTGCTCGGTGATCCCTGGTTGATGTTCGGCTGGGCCGGCGCATTGCTGCCGGCGGCATTTCTCTATGCCTTGCGCCGGCCCAATCCCGGCTGGATATGGCCGCTGTCGCTGTGCCTGATCGCCAACTATTGGCCGCCGTTCTATATCGATGCCGCGCGCGGCGATCCCTTCGCCTGGGCGGTGATCCTCGCCTGCGCCTTGGCACCGCTACTCGGCCTTTGGCTGTTGCGTCAGTCGCTGACGCTGCCCGTGCCGCCGGTGCGGCGCTGGGCTTATCTGTTCTATCCCGGGCACTTCCTGCTGCTGGCCGCCATCCGCGAGTGGTGCGTTTCGTAGGGCGGGTGCAGCCCGCCGTGCCTGGTATGCAATCTGGCGGGTTTCACCCGCCCTACGGGCTGTTTCCTGGAAGCGGCCTTGGTTGCGATTTTTGCGGGCGCGCATGCCGCCAAAACGTCTATGTCGCAAACGCGACCCCCTGTGGCGTGCATAGGCATCTGGCCCTTGAGGGCGAGTCATACCATCGTTGCCAACTGGGCCAGTTCCCAGAACCGATAGATAGGCGCCGCCCAGGGGCCGCAGGAGACTCGCGATGTTCAGCAAACAAGATCAAATCCAGGGTTACGACGATGAACTGCTCGTTGCCATCAACGCCGAAGAAGCGCGCCAAGAGCATCACATCGAGCTGATTGCCTCGGAAAACTACACCAGCAAGCGCGTGATGGAGGCCCAGGGCAGCGGCCTGACCAACAAGTACGCCGAAGGCTATCCGGGCAAGCGTTACTACGGCGGCTGCGAGCACGTCGACGTGGTCGAGCAGCTGGCCATCGACCGCGCCAAGGCGCTGTTCGGCGCCGATTATGCCAACGTCCAGCCGCACTCCGGCTCCTCGGCCAACAGCGCGGTTTACCTGGCGCTGATCAATGCTGGCGACACTATCCTCGGCATGAGTCTGGCCCACGGCGGCCACCTGACCCACGGCGCCAAGGTGTCGTCCTCGGGCAAGCTATACAACGCCGTGCAGTACGGCATCGACACCGTCACCGGGTTGATCGATTACGACGAAGTCGAGCGTCTGGCCGTCGAGCATAAGCCGAAGATGATCGTTGCCGGCTTCTCCGCCTATTCGAAAACCCTGGATTTCCCGCGTTTCCGCGCCATTGCCGACAAGGTCGGGGCGCTGCTGTTCGTCGATATGGCCCACGTCGCCGGCCTGGTTGCCGCCGGCCTCTACCCCAACCCGATTCCGTTCGCCGATGTGGTCACCACCACCACTCACAAGACCCTGCGCGGCCCGCGTGGCGGCCTGATCCTGGCCAAGAGCAATCCCGAGATCGAGAAAAAACTCAACGCCGCGGTATTCCCCGGCGCCCAGGGCGGCCCCTTGATGCATGTGATCGCGGCCAAGGCGGTGTGCTTCAAGGAAGCCATGGAGCCGGGCTTCAAGGAGTACCAGGCCCAGGTGATCAAGAACGCCCAGGCCATGGCCAAGGTGTTTATCGAACGCGGCTACGACGTGGTTTCCGGCGGCACCGACAACCACCTGTTCCTGGTCAGCCTGATCCGTCAGGGCCTGACCGGTAAGGACGCCGACGCCGCTCTGGGCCGTGTCGGTATCACCGTCAACAAGAACGCCGTACCCAACGACCCGCAGTCGCCATTCGTGACCTCGGGCCTGCGTATCGGCACCCCGGCGATCACCACCCGCGGCCTCAAGGAACAGCAAAGCATCGAGCTTGCCGGCTGGATCTGCGACGTGCTCGACCACCTCGGCGATGCCGACGTGGAAGCGCAGGTGGCGACGCTGGCGGCTGGGCTGTGCGCCGATTACCCGGTTTATCGCTGATTCGTAGGATGGAAGGCGCTGTTTCCTTCCACCGCGTATCGGTGGATCGGTAAAGCGTGATCCACCCTACGGGCTAGCAGATTCGTAGGATGGATCGGGCCGCGCAGGTCGGGCCGCACGAGTTACTCATCAAACCGATTTTTCCTGGGTATCGCTGCGCTCAACCCAGGCTACGCACTCCGTTTGCGGTGTCGTAGGGAGGCAGCGAGAACCGGCTCAGTCGCCTGCACACCGTTTTCAAGTATCAGGAGTACCCACTGATGCAACGTTATTCCGGCTTCGGCCTGTTCAAGCACTCCTTCAGCCACCACGAAAACTGGCAGCGCATGTGGCGCAATCCCACGCCCAAGCCGGTTTACGACGTGATCATCGTCGGTGGCGGCGGCCACGGCCTGGCCACTGCTTATTACCTGGCGAAAGAGTTCGGCGTGAAGAACGTCGCGGTGATCGAGAAGGGCTGGCTGGGCGGCGGTAACACCGCGCGCAACACCACCATCGTCCGTTCCAACTACCTGTGGGACGAGTCGGCGCAGCTCTACGAGCACGCGATGAAGCTGTGGGAAGGCCTGTCCCAGGACCTCAACTACAACGTCATGTTCTCCCAGCGCGGCGTGTTCAACCTCGGCCACACCCTGCAGGACATGCGCGACATCGAGCGCCGGGTCAGCGCCAACCGCCTCAACGGCATCGACGGCGAAGTGGTGGATGCCAAGCAGGTGGCGGAGATGATCCCCTACCTGGACTGCAGCAAGAACACCCGTTACCCGATCCTCGGCGCCTCGTTGCAGCGCCGTGGCGGCGTCGCCCGCCATGATGCGGTGGCCTGGGGCTTCGCCCGCGCCGCCGACGCCCTGGGCGTCGACCTGATCCAGCAGACCGAAGTGATCGGCTTCCGCAAGGAAAACGGTGTGTGCATCGGCGTCGAGACCAACAAAGGCTTTATCGGTGGCAAGCGCGTTGGCGTGGTCACCGCCGGTAACTCCGGGCATATGGCCAAGCTCGCCGGCTTCCGCCTGCCGCTCGAATCCCACCCGCTGCAGGCCCTGGTGTCCGAGCCGATCAAGCCGATCATCGACACCGTGATCATGTCCAACGCCGTGCATGGCTACATCAGCCAGTCGGACAAGGGCGACCTGGTCATCGGCGCCGGCATCGACGGCTACAACGGCTACGGCCAGCGCGGTTCCTACCCGACCATCGAACACACCCTGCAGGCCATCGTCGAGATGTTCCCGGTGCTGTCGCGGGTGCGGATGAACCGCCAGTGGGGCGGCATCGTCGACACCACCCCGGACGCCTGCCCGATCATCGCCAAGACGCCGGTGAAGAACCTGTTCTTCAACTGCGGCTGGGGCACCGGCGGCTTCAAGGCCA
>CAMPJN010000298.1 GCA_946886875.1 uncultured Pseudomonas sp. | reverse complement strand
CAGATCCCCTTGCTGTTCTGCGGCAAAACCACCCTGGAAGACATGCGCATCCTGCGGCGTCTGGTCGACGAAGGCCTGGTCGCACCGCCGAAATACCTGCCGCCGCAGTTCAGCGACTTGAACTCGCTATCGGCCTGGATGTGCTTTTCCAACTTCCTGAATCATTTGAGCCTGGATCGGATCGAAGCCGACTACGCCAATATCCTATGAAGCTGCAAGTCGTAGGTTGGGTCGGGCCGCGCAGGTTAGCGGCGACTATCGCGATTCGAGCAACGATATCGCCGTCGGCCGCCGCGTAACCCAACAAGGCCTCTATGGCGGTGTAATGACTTATCGGGCTTTGTCCATCTACAGACACCGCGCGGACGTCTTGTCGGGTTACGCGGCGCTTATCCACGGTGTTGACGACAACTAAACTGGATCGCCGCTAACCCGACCTACGTACTACACGGCTCTCGTAGCCTGGATGCAATCCGGGGACACGTCCAATTTGAACTGCCAGGAACCGCGCATGCCCAGCCATCAACTCGATTACGAAATCCTCGGCGCTTCGGCGCAGAGCGTTGAAATCATTCTCGACCCCGGCGAGACGGTGATCGCCGAGGCCGGGACTATGAACTACATGACCGAGGGTGTGCGTTTCGAGACGCGCATGGGCGACGGTTCGAGCAATGGTGTGCTGGGCAAGCTGTGGGGCATGGGCAAGCGCATGCTGACCGGCGAATCGTTGTTCATGACGCACTTTTCCAATGCCGGTAAAGGCCAGGCGCGGGTGGCGTTTGCCGCGCCTTATCCGGGCACAGTGGTACCGATTCGACTGGCCGAGCATGGCGGCACCTTGATCTGCCAGAAGGACGCCTTTCTTTGCGCGGCCCATGGCACTTCGGTCGGAATCAGCTTCAACAAGCGCCTGGGCGCCGGCTTCTTCGGCGGCGAGGGGTTCATCCTGCAAAAACTCGAAGGTGACGGCCTGGCCTTTGTGCATGCCGGCGGTACGGTGATCCGCAAGGAGCTGAACAACGAAACCCTGCGCCTGGACACCGGTTGCCTGGTGGCCTTTACCAGCGGTATCGATTACGACATCGGTCTGGCCGGCGGTTTGAAAAGCATGCTGTTCGGCGGCGAAGGGATATTCCTCGCGACCCTCAAAGGCACGGGTACGGTGTGGATACAAAGTCTGCCGTTCTCGCGCCTGGCTGAGCGGGTGTACGAGGCGACCTTCAAGGCCCGCGAGGAAGTGCGAGCCGGCGGCAAATAGTCGCCCGGGCTGGCCAAGCGCCTGCGCATGCATCAAGCTGCGCGGCTTGCGCTGGCTGGCTGCTCGTCCGCTGGCGACCGTTTTCCATCCTGAGAGCCCGTAATGCGCGAACTGAACCCAATCCCCCTGATTCTCACCGGCATCGCCAGCATCTGCGCCACAGTAGCGGTGCTCGGTTACTACGGCTATCTGCACATCGCCAAGCCGGAGGATGCCTTGCTGCTATCCGAATTCACCATGCTCAAGACGGTGCCCGGCGAGGACTATAAAGTCTCGTTGAAGCCCGCCAGCCAAGTGGCGCAGTGCATCGATGGCGTGCTGGTGATGTTCGATCTGGAACAGAAGGGCCTGAGCGGCGTGTTGGTCGATCAGCGCAAGCGCGCCGTGCGCTGCAATGGCGAACAGGCTCCCGCTGCAAACCAGTAAGCCGAAACCGCACGGCAACAATTCCGCAGGGCGGGTGCAACCCGCAGCAATTTGTCGGGTTGCACCCGCCCTACAGTTGGCCAACTGTCATCAGTGGTTGGTGCTGTCCAGCTGTGCACTCAGCTCATGCAGATACTTGCGCGCCAGTTTCAGAAAGCGCGGGGTCGGGCCTATGTCTTCGTACAGCGGGTCGCCTTGCTCGTCGGTCGCCACCACTTGGCTGCCTTGCACATAGGGCATGCTCGCCTCGAGTTCTTCCAGAGCGGCGCCGATCAGCTCGCCGAGCAGTTCCTCGGGACGACGTTTGGGGTACATCTCGGCCAGCGCCGCCAGACGTGCGGCGGCCTCGACATCGAGGTGCACCTGGTAGGGCGTGGCGGTCAGCCGGCCTTTGGCGTGTTCTTCCCAGTTGCTGACTAAGTCGCGAATCTTCATGGCTTGTCTGTCCTTGGGCCCATCGAGAAAGGCCGTTGTGCGATTGGCTTACCGGCTGCTAGCTGAGCCGTTCTCTAAGCCTAGATCGCCTTTGTGCAGGTATAGGATTGGAGTCGCACCCTTGTAAGAAGTTGCCGCGCTGGGCACTCTTGGGCTTCAAGGATCAGCGGAGACAACGGCCATGGCGGAAATCGACGCGCGTTTGCGCGAGGACGTGCACCAGCTCGGCGAGCTGCTGGGCAATACCATCAGCGCCCAGCGCGGCGCGGATTTTCTGGAGAAGATCGAACGTATTCGCAAAGGCGCCAAGGGCGCTCGGCAGGGCTCGGCGGCGGGGGCTGAGCAGCTCAGTGCGAGCCTCGACCAGTTGGCCGACGATGAATTGCTGCCGGTGGCGCGGGCCTTCACCCAGTTTCTCAACCTGGCCAATATCGCCGAGCAGTACCACCGCGTCCGCCGCCGTGCGCCGGGCGAGCCCGAGCCCTTCGAAGCCAATGTGCTGCCCGAATTGCTGCAGCGCCTGCAAACCAGCGGTCACGCCGGCGAAGCTTTGGCGCGGCAATTCGGCCGGTTGGATATCGAACTGGTACTGACCGCACACCCGACCGAGGTGGCGCGGCGCACCCTGATCCAGAAATACGACGCCATCGCCGAGCAATTGGCCGCGGGCGATCATAGCGATTTGTCGGCCGCCGAGCGCGAGGAGGTTCGCCAGCGTTCGCACCGGCTGATCGCCGAGGCCTGGCACACCGAAGAAATCCGCCGCAGCCGGCCCAGCCCGGTGGACGAGGCCAAATGGGGCTTTGCGGTGATTGAGCATTCGCTGTGGCAGGCGCTGCCCAGCGTGTTGCGCAAGGCCGATCAGGCGCTGCACGCGGCGACCGGTTTTCATCTGCCGCTGGAGGCCGCACCGATTCGCTTCGCTTCCTGGATGGGTGGCGACCGTGACGGCAACCCCAATGTCACCGCTGCGGTCACCCGTGAAGTATTGTTGCTGGCGCGCTGGATGGCCGCCGACCTGTACCTGCGCGATATCGAGCAGCTGGCGGCAGGGCTGTCCATGCAGCAGGCCAGCGCCGAACTGCTGGCGCGGGTCGGGGAGAGTTCAGAACCCTATCGCAGCCTGCTCAAGCAATTGCGCGAACGCCTGCGCGCCACCCGCAGCTGGGCCCAGGCGGCCTTGCACGAGGATCTGGAGCCGCCTGCCGCGGTACTGCAGGACAATCGCGAACTGCTGGAGCCGCTGGAGCTTTGCTATCAGTCGCTGCATGACTGCGGCATGGGCGTGATCGCCGAAGGTCCGCTGCTCGATTGTCTGCGCCGGGCGGCGACCTTCGGATTGTTCCTGGTGCGTTTGGACGTGCGTCAGGATTCCAGTCGGCATACCGCAGCGATGAGCGAAATCACCGATTATCTGGGGCTGGGCCGTTACGCCGAATGGGATGAAGAAGCGCGCCTGGAGTTTTTGCTGACCGAGCTGGAAAACCGCCGACCGCTGCTGCCCCATCATTTCAAATCCAGTGGCGAGACCGAGGAAGTACTGGCGACCTGCCGCGAAGTGGTCGCGGCGCCGGCGGCGTCCCTCGGCTCCTACGTGATCTCCATGGCTGGTGCGGCTTCCGATGTGCTGGCGGTGCAGCTTTTGCTGAAGGAGGCTGGCTTGCAGCGGCCGATGCGTGTGGTGCCGTTGTTCGAGACCCTTGCCGATCTGGACAACGCCGGCCCGGTGATCGCCCGCTTGCTTGAGTTGCATGGCTATCGCGCGCGCTTGCATGGTCCGCAGGAAGTGATGATCGGCTACTCCGACTCTGCCAAGGACGCCGGCACCACAGCCGCAGCCTGGGCCCAGTACCGCGCTCAGGAAACCCTGGTGCAGATCTGCCGCGAGCACGATGTCGAGCTGCTGTTGTTCCATGGCCGTGGCGGCACCGTCGGTCGCGGCGGCGGTCCGGCTCATGCGGCTATCTTGTCGCAGCCACCGGGCTCGGTGGCGGGACGCTTCCGCACCACCGAACAGGGCGAAATGATCCGTTTCAAGTTCGGCTTGCCGGATATCGCCGAGCAGAACCTCAACCTCTATCTGGCCGCGGTGCTCGAGGCCACCCTGTTGCCCCCGCCGAGCCCGCAACCGGCCTGGCGCGAGCTGATGGACAAGCTGGCCAGCGACGGCGTCGCGGCCTATCGCGGCGTGGTGCGCGAGCATCCGCAGTTCGTCGAGTATTTCCGCCAGGCCACGCCGGAACAGGAACTCGGCCGCTTGCCGCTCGGCAGCCGTCCGGCCAAGCGTCGCGAGGGCGGGGTGGAAAGCTTGCGGGCGATTCCGTGGATTTTCGCCTGGACCCAGACCCGCCTGATGCTGCCGGCCTGGTTGGGCTGGGAGCATGCCCTGAGCAACGCCCTGAAACGCGGTGAGGGCGAGTTGCTGGGGCAGATGCGCGAGCAATGGCCATTCTTTCGCACCCGCATCGATATGCTGGAGATGGTCCTGGCCAAGGCCGACAGCGCTATCGCCGAGCTGTACGACGAGCGGCTTGTAGAGGCCAAATTGCGACCTTTGGGGGCGCATTTACGCGACCTATTGTCGCAGGCGATCGGTGCCGTACTGGGTTTGACCGGGCAGTCGCAGTTGCTTGCGCACAGCCCCGAAACCCTGGAGTCGATTAGCGTGCGCAATACCTACCTGGACCCCCTGCATCTGCTGCAGGCCGAGCTGCTGGCGCGCTCGCGCACACGCGAAAACCAGGCCGACAGCCCTCTGGAACAGGCCTTGTTGGTCAGCGTGGCCGGTATTGCGGCAGGTTTGCGCAATACCGGCTAGCGCTCCGGGTGATAGGGCTTGTGCTGCCCTGGCCGCGGGCTGAGGCCCGCGGCTAACGACCCTGGGGGTAGGTCATAGGGCGCAAGGCTATCCGACTTTTGGTGGCTTGTGCGTCAGGGGTGCGCTGTGTATCTTGATCG
>CAMPJN010000297.1 GCA_946886875.1 uncultured Pseudomonas sp. | reverse complement strand
GCAGATCACCCCTATATAGGCGGGGCCTTTAGCTTAACTTTGTCTAAGCTTTCCAGTAGAATCGGCCCGCCTTTTACAGGCGCCGATGTCCGTTGGAAGCTGTTTTCAAAGCGTCACGAGCACAGTCGATCCTGCAGTACGTTAGTTGTCGCCGGCATTTGAAAGCCTTTTCAAGTGCTTGCGACAGCCCTCATCAAACCGTCCTGCCGGCGTAAAACTTTGAAAGCAGCTTCTGGAAGAAATCAGCGAAGCCTCGGCTAAGCGACCCATAAAGTCGCGAAGCGCTTGGTTTGTTGGTTTCTGGATCGTGTCCCGGACAACCCTTTGGGACCAATGATGAGGGTAATAACTGTGCTTGAAGCCTATCGCAACCATGTAGCAGAGCGTGCCGCTCAGGGTATCGTGCCCCAGCCGCTGAACGCCGAACAAACCGCAGGCCTGATCGAGCTGCTGAAAAATCCGCCGACTGGCGAAGAAGCCTTTCTGCTCGACTTGATCACCAACCGTGTGCCGCCAGGCGTCGATGAAGCCGCCTACGTCAAGGCCGGTTTTCTCTCTGCCATTGCCAAAGGCGAAGCCACCTCCCCGCTGATCGACAAGAAGCACGCCGTTGAGCTGCTGGGCACCATGCAGGGCGGCTACAACATCGCCACCCTGGTCGAAATGCTCGACGACAGCGAACTGGCTGCCGTGACTGCCGAACAACTCAAGCACACCCTGCTGATGTTCGACGCCTTCCACGACGTCGCGGAAAAAGCCAAGAACGGCAACGTTCACGCCAAAGGCGTGCTGCAGTCCTGGGCCGATGGCGAGTGGTTCAAGAACCGCCCGACCCTGGCCGACAAGATCAGCCTGCGCGTGTTCAAGGTCACCGGCGAAACCAATACCGACGACCTGTCCCCAGCACCTGATGCCTGGTCGCGCCCGGATATCCCGTTGCACGCACTGGCCATGCTGAAAATGGCCCGCGAAGGCATCGTGCCTGATCAGCAAGGCGCCATCGGCCCGATGAAGCAGATCGAAACCATGCGCGGTCAAGGCTTCCCCATCGCTTACGTCGGCGACGTGGTTGGTACCGGTTCCTCGCGTAAATCCGCGACCAACTCGGTGCTGTGGTTCTTCGGCGACGACATTCCGTTCGTGCCAAACAAGCGTGCTGGCGGCTTCTGCTTCGGCAGCAAAATCGCTCCGATCTTCTACAACACCATGGAAGATGCCGGCGCTCTGCCGATCGAGTTCGACGTTTCCCAGCTGAACATGGGCGACGTGATCGACCTGTACCCGCATGCCGGCAAAGTCTGCAAGCACGGTACCGAAGAAGTGCTGGCCACCTTCGAAATGAAGACCCCGGTGCTGCTCGACGAAGTCCGTGCCGGCGGCCGTATTCCACTGATCATCGGTCGCGGTTTGACCGAGAAAGCCCGTGCCGAGCTGGGCCTGGGCCCAACCGATCTGTTCAAGCTGCCTGAGCCGCCTGCTGCCAGCACCAAGGGTTTCACCCTGGCGCAGAAGATGGTCGGCAAGGCCTGCGGCCTGCCAGAAGGCAAAGGCGTGCGTCCTGGCACCTACTGCGAACCGAAGATGACCACCGTCGGCTCCCAGGACACCACTGGCCCGATGACCCGCGACGAGCTGAAAGACCTGGCTTGCCTGGGCTTCTCCGCCGACCTGGTGATGCAGTCGTTCTGCCACACCGCGGCCTATCCGAAGCCGATCGACGTCACCACCCACCACACCCTGCCGGATTTCATCCGCACCCGTGGCGGCGTGTCCCTGCGTCCTGGCGATGGCATCATCCACAGCTGGCTGAACCGCATGCTGCTGCCGGATACCGTCGGCACCGGTGGCGATTCGCACACCCGCTTCCCGATCGGCATCTCCTTCCCGGCCGGTTCCGGCCTGGTCGCCTTCGCCGCTGCCACCGGCGTAATGCCGCTGGACATGCCGGAGTCGGTACTGGTGCGCTTCAAGGGCAAACTGCAACCGGGCATCACCCTGCGTGACCTGGTCCATGCCATCCCTTACGTAGCCATCCAGAAAGGCCTGCTGACCGTCGAGAAGAAAGGCAAGAAGAACATCTTCTCCGGCCGCATCCTCGAGATCGAAGGTCTGGACGAGCTGACCGTGGAACAGGCTTTCGAGCTGTCCGACGCCTCCGCCGAGCGTTCCGCCGCTGGCTGCACCATCAAGCTGCCGGAAAAAGCCATCGCCGAGTACCTGCGTTCGAACATCACCCTGCTGCGCTGGATGATCAGCGAAGGCTACGGCGATGCCCGCACCATGGAACGTCGCGCCCAAGCGATGGAAGCCTGGTTGGCCGATCCGAAGCTGATGGAAGCTGACAAGGACGCCGAGTACGCCGAAATCATCGAAATCGACCTGGCCGAGATCAACGAGCCAGTCCTCTGCGCACCGAACGACCCGGACGACGCTCGTCTGCTGTCCTCCGTTCAGGGCGAGAAGATCGACGAAGTGTTTATCGGTTCGTGCATGACCAACATCGGTCACTTCCGCGCTGCCGGTAAGCTGCTGGAAAAAGTCGAAGGCACCCTGCCGACCCGTCTGTGGCTGTCGCCGCCGACCAAGATGGACCAGCATCAGCTGACCGAAGAAGGCTACTACGGCATCTACGGCAAAGCCGGCGCGCGCATGGAAATGCCGGGCTGCTCGCTGTGCATGGGTAACCAGGCACGCGTTGAGGCAAACTCCACCGTGGTTTCGACCTCCACCCGTAACTTCCCCAACCGTCTGGGCGATGGTGCCAACGTCTACCTGGCTTCGGCCGAGCTGGCCGCTGTTGCCTCGATCCTCGGTCGCCTGCCGACCGTTGAGGAATACATGGTCTACGCGAAGGAAATCGACACCATGGCAGCGGACGTTTACCGCTACCTGAGTTTCGACCAGATCGCCGAGTTCCGTGAAGCTGCTGCGAACGCTCAGATCCCGGTCGTTCAAGCCTAACGAAACAACGCGTCACGCTGCATGTATAAAGAGAAGCCCCGCCCAGTGCGGGGCTTTTTCTTTTCTGCTTTTTGTAGATCCTGGTGCAATCCGGGCTGGCAAACGAATCCCGCGGACAGCTCTGGCATATGCCTTGCTAACACATATCCAGCAAAGCCATTTCCAACGGCGGAACTGGCTTATTTGACAATGGTGTCGTCCCAATCGCTGCGTCTGGCAGCCATTGGTGCGGCGCCTTTTTGTGTTGACCTGGGAAAAACGCAATGAGTGAACATGCTATCAGCCGTAACGATACACAGGCCTGGGTTGCCGGCAACGATGCCCCCGAGAAACGGGTACTGAATATCGGGTTCATGGCCCTGACCGACGCGGCATCCGTGATTGTTACAGCCACTCAAGGCTTCGCCGAAAAATATGGCCTGACCCTCAACCTGCAGCGCCAGGCTTCCTGGGCCACCTTGCGCGACAAGCTGCTGAGCGGTGAGTTGGATGCCGCCCACAGCCTCTACGGGCTGATCTATGGCGTGCAGTTCGGCCTGGGCGGTGCATCCGCCACCGACATGGCGATATTGATGGGACTGAACCAGAACGGCCAGAGCATCAACCTGTCCCACGGGCTGAAATTCGCCGGCGTGACCACAAGCGATGCACTCAACATGCGCGCGCACCAAAAAGGCGCAAGACTGACCTTCGCCCAAACCTTCCCCACCGGCACCCATGCCATGTGGCTCTATTATTGGCTGGCTAGCCAAGGCATCCACCCGCTCGATGATGTCGACAGCGTGGTGGTTCCACCGCCGCAGATGGTGCCCCACCTCAAGGCCCGGCGCATTGATGGTTTCTGTGTCGGCGAACCCTGGTGCGCCCAGGCGGTCGAGGAGAATCTCGGCTTCACCCTGGCCACCAGTCAATCGATCTGGCCGGATCACCCGGAAAAGGTACTCGGCTGCACCCGCGCCTTTGTCGAGCAGAACCCCAATACCGCACGCGCGCTGATCATGGCGATCCTGGAAGCCAGCCGTTTCATCGACGAAAACGAGGAAAACAAGCGCAGCACCGCACAACTGTTAAGCGGCGGCGAGTACGTCGATGCGCCGTTGAACGTGATCCAGCCACGCTTTCTCGGCCAATACCAGGACGGCATCGGTCATGCCTGGTTGGATGCGCATCCGCTACGCTTTCATGCAGAGGGGGCGGTTAATATGCCCTATCTCTCGGACGGCATGTGGTTCATGACCCAATTCCGGCGCTGGGGGCTATTGCGCGACGACCCAGACTATCTGGCTGTCGCCCAGCAGGTTCACCAACTGGAACTGTACCGTCAAGCGGCCGAAGCCCTGGGGATCAGCGTGCCCGAGGTGATGCGTAGCAGTTGCCTGCTCGATGGTCGGGTCTGGGATGGCAGCGACCCGGTCGGCTATGCCCGCAGTTTCAGTCTCAACGCCCTGGCCGACAGCTCAGCTGTCAGCCTATAACGCAACAGAAGAGCCACATTTATGCTGCGTATCCTGCTAATCAACGACACGCCGAAAAAAGTCGGCCGCCTGAAAGCCGCGCTGATCGAAGCGGGTTTCGAGGTGATCGACGAATCCGGCCTGACCATCGATCTGCCCGAACGCGTCGAAGCCGTACGCCCCGATGTGATTCTGATCGATACCGAATCGCCCGGCCGCGACGTGATGGAACAAGTGGTACTGGTTTCGCGCGACCAGCCGCGCCCCATCGTCATGTTCACCGATGAGCACGACCCCGGCGTGATGCGCCAGGCCATTCAATCCGGCGTCAGCGCCTATATCGTCGAGGGCATTCACGCCCAGCGTCTGCAACCGATCCTCGATGTGGCCATGGCGCGCTTCGAGAGCGACCAGGCGTTACGCGCCCAACTGCAAGCCCGCGATGCCCAGCTAGCCGAGCGCAAAAGAATCGAACTGGCCAAGGGCCTGCTGATGAAGATGAAGAGCTGCAACGAGGAGGAGGCCTACACCTTGATGCGCCGCCAGGCCATGAGCCGTCAGCAGAAACTGGTGCAGGTCGCCGAACAGATCATCGCCATGCACGACATGTTGGGTAATTAACCGCTACAGGGCAGCCATCGACGATCCGGCTGCCCTGTATTC
>CAMPJN010000296.1 GCA_946886875.1 uncultured Pseudomonas sp. | reverse complement strand
AACATCGAGGAAGGCGGTTCGCTGACCATCATCGCCACCGCGCTGGTGGAAACCGGCTCGAAGATGGACGAAGTGATCTACGAAGAATTCAAGGGCACCGGCAACATGGAACTGCCCCTGGACCGTCGTATCGCCGAGAAGCGCGTGTTCCCCGCGATCAACATCAACCGTTCCGGCACCCGCCGCGAAGAGTTGCTGACCGCCGAGGACGAGCTGCAGCGCATGTGGATTCTGCGCAAGCTGCTGCACCCGATGGACGAAATCGCCGCGATCGAGTTCCTGATCGACAAGCTGAAAGCGACCAAGACCAATGAAGAATTCTTCATGTCAATGAAGCGCAAATAAGCCGAGCAGTCTCACCAAGGCCGGGGAAACCCGGCTTTTGTGCGTCTGAAGGTTGCCGAACCTTCTGAAAGACCGAGTTCGGCGCTAAACTTTGCGCCCTTATTCAGCCCGCCCGACACGAGGCTCAAGCATGCAGTATCGCGACCTGCGCGACTTTATCCGCGGCCTGGAGCAGCGCGGCGAACTCAAGCGCATCCAGACGCCGGTTTCGCCGGTGCTGGAAATGACCGAAATCTGCGACCGTACCCTGCGCAAGGGCGGTCCGGCGCTGCTGTTCGAAAACCCCACGGGCTTCGATATGCCGGTACTCGGCAATCTGTTCGGCACGCCCAAGCGGGTGGCGCTGGGTATGGGGGCGGAAGAAGTCAGCGAGCTGCGCGAGATCGGCAAGCTGCTGGCGTTCCTCAAAGAGCCGGAGCCGCCGAAAGGCCTGAAAGACGCATGGTCGAAGCTGCCGATCTTCCGCAAGGTGCTGGCCATGGCGCCCAAGGTATTGAAGGACGCGCCCTGCCAGGAAGTGATCGAAGAGGGCGACGACGTCGACCTCGGTAAGCTGCCGGTGCAGACCTGCTGGCCCGGCGACGTCGGCCCGCTGATCACCTGGGGCCTGACCGTGACCAAGGGGCCGAACAAGGAGCGGCAGAACCTCGGCATCTACCGCCAGCAGGTCATCGGCCGCAACAAGGTCATCATGCGTTGGCTCAGCCACCGCGGCGGCGCCCTAGATTTCCGCGACTGGTGCGAGAAATACCCGGATCGTCCCTATCCGGTGGCCGTGGCCCTGGGCGCCGACCCTGCGACCATTCTCGGCGCCGTCACCCCGGTGCCCGACAGCCTCTCCGAGTACGCCTTTGCCGGCCTGCTGCGCGGCAACAAGACCGAACTGGTGAAGTGCCGCGGCAACGACCTGCAGGTGCCGGCCAGCGCCGAAATCGTCCTCGAAGGGGTGATCCACCCCGGCGAGATGGCCGATGAAGGCCCCTACGGCGACCACACCGGCTACTACAACGAGGTCGACCGCTTCCCGGTGATGACGGTCGAGCGCATCACCCGCCGGCAACAGCCGATCTACCACAGCACCTACACCGGCAGGCCGCCGGACGAGCCGGCGATTCTCGGCGTGGCGCTCAACGAAGTCTTCGTACCGATCCTGCAGAAGCAGTTCCCGGAAATCACCGACTTCTACCTGCCGCCTGAAGGCTGCTCATACCGCATGGCGGTGGTCACCATCAAGAAGCAGTACCCCGGCCACGCCAAGCGCGTAATGCTCGGTGTCTGGTCGTTTTTGCGACAGTTCATGTACACCAAGTTCGTCATAGTCACCGACGACGACATCGATGCGCGCAACTGGAACGACGTGATCTGGGCCATCACCACGCGTATGGATCCCAAACGCGACACCGTGCTGATCGATAACACGCCAATCGACTACCTCGACTTCGCCTCGCCGGTTTCCGGCCTGGGCAGCAAGATGGGCCTCGATGCCACCCATAAATGGCCTGGCGAGACCAGTCGTGAGTGGGGACGAGCTATCGTTCAGGATGAGGCGGTGAAAAAGCGCGTCGATGATCTCTGGTCGCAGTTGGGGATCGATTGATGGCCTTGCTGCCGACAGCTGGGCGAGTGCGCTCGCGAATTTCGCTATGCGCATCGCGCGCGGCCACGGGCTTCGGATTGAGAACGCCATGAAAGTAACCTTACAACCCTCGGGCGCGGTACTCGATGTCGACAGCGGCGAACGCATTCTCGATGCCGCGCGGCGCCTCGGCTACGACTGCCCGCAAAGCTGTCGCAACGGCAACTGCCATATTTGTGCGGCTTTGCTGGTTAACGGCCGGGTGCGTCAGGCCGGCGAAAGTCGTGATCATGGTGAAGTGTTCGCCTGTCTGGCCGAGCCCGAACAGGAATGCGTATTGCTCTGGGACGGGGTGCTGGCGCCCGGCGAGTTGCCGGTACGCGAATTGAACTGCCAGCTGACCGAATGCCGCGAGGTTGGCGGCGACGTGTTTCGCGTGCGCCTGCGCGCGCCGGCTGGCAAGCTGCCGCGTTATCACGCCGGGCAATATTTGCTGTTGCAGCGCGAGGACGAGGATTACGCCGCCTTCTCCCTGGCCTCGGCGCCGCATGCCGGGCGCGATCTGGAGCTGCATATCCTGGCCCGCGACGAGGCCACCCTCGGCCTGCTCGCGCGCTTGCGCGCCCGGGGTATGGCGCGGATAAAAATGCCGTTCGGCGATACCCACCTGGCCGAACTGCCGGAAGCGCCGCTGGTATTGATCGCCGCCGGTACCGGTATGGCGCAGATGAGCAGCCTGATCGAGCATTGCCGCGTGGCGGGCTTCAAGCATCCACTGCACCTTTACTGGGGCGCTCGGCGACCGGAAGACTTCTACGAACTGACGCACTGGGACGAGTGGCAGCAACTGCCAAATCTGTTCCTCCATCGAGTGGTCAGCGATCAATGCGGCTGGCAAGGCCGTTGCGGCTTGCTGCACGAAGCGGTGCGCGAGGACTTCAGCGACCTCAAGCCGCTGCACCTCTACGCCAGCGGCTCGCCGCCGATGGTCTACGCCACCCTGGATGCGCTGGTCGAGGCCGGCATGGACGCACAGCAGATGCGCGCCGATGTATTCGCCTACGCGCCACGTCCGCTCGACGAAAAGTAACCCTTTCCGCGGCACTATTCCCTGCGTTTCGCTTTCCCGAGTCGCCGCCCTGCGTTGCAGGGCGTTCGGCATACCTTGCTGTCCATTAAAAGCCGAAGGGTGATGGACTTCGGGTATTTGCGCATGTTTTATTAGTGATCGATATAAAATTATTGAGCCAGCATGCGCGCCTGCGCTAGCATCGGCTTGTTCGGCGAATTTGCGTGGCCTTACGGCGCCGTATGTCGGCTCACTCTTCAATGAACCCGAATGTCGGTTGGATAGCAGGGAGGCAAATGCCGTTATGGCTAGCATGTTTCATTCGCGCAATGACCTGGTAAAACTGCTCGAACTCGCACAGTGCTGCATCAAAGCCAGCAGCGATAAAGCTGAGGTCGACCAAGTCATCGAGCTCGCGAAAAGCGTTATTCCCTATTCTTCGTTGGTCATCTGTTTCGACGACATCGCCACAGCCGATCCCCAGGCCAGTCGCAAGTTGCTCAATTACGGCTATAGCGACGAATGGGTCGAACTGTACTTTCGCAAATCCTTTCAATTGCAGGACCCGATTCTCAAGACCGCCCAGCGCGAGACCGGCGCGTTTTCCTGGGGCCTGGGCTATGCCGGCGAGCAGCCGAGCAAGGAATTCCTCGACCTGTCGCGGGACTTCGTCGGCAGCAACGGAATCGCCTGCTCCGTGCGTGGCCGCTCGCGCACCAGCAGCACGCTGATCTCGATGACCCTGCCGGTGCACGAAAAGGCCGAGGACTATCTCGACGCCCTGGAGTATTTGGCGCCGCACCTGCACGAGATATTCAACCGCCAGGGCAGCCTCAACCGCCATAGCCTGATGGCGCCGGATATCTCCCAGCGCGAACTGGAGGTGCTGCACTGGGCCAAGGAGGGCAAGAGCACCTGGGATATCTCCAATATCCTCAGCATCTCCGAGCGCACGGTGAAATTTCACTTCGGCAATATCTTCCGCAAGCTCGACGTGCTCAATCGCTCCCAGGCTATCGCCAAGGCCATTCACTTCGGGGTGATCGCGGTTTAACCGCTCTAGACTGGCGTGGCTAGGACGCCAGCACCTTGGCCGCTGCGGGGCTGTGGCTGTCGGTGGTGAAGAAGGGTGCGGCGACTTCGAGAAAGGCGTTGAGGTCGATGCGCACCGCCAATGTCCGCACGCCATCGGGCATCTGCACCAGGGGGCCGAGGCGCTCGCAGGGCAGGTGCTTGCTCAGCAGCAGATGGTAGATCGGCTCGGCGACCACCACATACCAGTAGCGGGCGCCGCTACTGAGGGAATGCTCGACTATGCCTTTGATCAGCAGATCGAATACTCCGAAAGCACCAAGCTGCTTGTGTCCGCGGTAATTGCGTTCGACCGCCAGGCGTGAGACCTCCAGGCTGTCGCTGGCGAAATCCCGGGCGGTTCCAGGTTCGAGCAGGAAGTCGAAGCATTCGCTGAGCATCCAGGGCGTGCCATAGGGCGTCAGGCGCAGGTAGCCGGCAGGGCGCCAGCGATGGATCACCGCGACATGCACGCTGAACGGGTCGAACTGGTCGCGCTCCTGGCCATCGGCGCTACTCGGCACCCAGCCCAGCTCGCGGGCGAACACCGCCTCGCGCAGCGCCTGGCAGGCGGCGAGTTGGCTCAAATGAGGGCTGACGATCAGTCGATAATCCCGCGCGTTGGCGGTTTGCGCGTGCATTGGCATCGGTCTTCCTCCCAGGCCGTTATGGTTGGGAGGGACTGTAGAAGCGCTTTTGACGATCCGGCAGCTGTCTTATCGGGCAGTTGCCGGCTCGTCAGCTATTGCGCTGGCGCCGATCAGGGCCTGTCGATCGGGTAATGCGGGAAGTTGTTGTTGAACTGGATATTTGGGCTCAGCTGCGTCAGCAACGGGTCGACCTTGAGCAGGGTGATGCGCCATTCACCCGGACGTACCGCTTTCAACCCCAGGGTGTTATTGCTGACGAACAGCTGCGGGCCGGGGGTCGGGTCGAAGGGCTTGGGCTCACCGGAAACCGCGGTGATGTTCTGATGCACCATGACGTTGAAGTTCAGCTCGATGGTGCCGGTGCCGGCCAG
>CAMPJN010000295.1 GCA_946886875.1 uncultured Pseudomonas sp. | reverse complement strand
TGATCATCACCGCCACCAGCGCGGCCATGGGGATCTGCCGCACCCAGTCGCTGAGGAACACCACCATCAGCAGCAGCACCGAGCCGGCGACCAGCGTCGACAGGCGGCCGCGCCCGCCGGATTTCACGTTGATCACCGACTGGCCGATCATCGCGCAGCCGGCCATGCCGCCGAGCAGGCCGGCGGCGATGTTGGCCACGCCCTGGCCCTTGCATTCGCGGTTCTTGTCGCTGCTGGTGTCGGTCAGGTCATCGATGATGGTCGCTGTCATCATCGATTCCAGCAGGCCGACCACGGCCAGGGCTGCGGCGTAGGGGAAGATGATCGCCAGTGTTTCGAAGGTCAGCGGCACGTCAGGCCAGAGGAAAATCGGCAGGGTATCCGGTAGCTCGCCCATATCGCCGACGGTGTTGATATCCAGGCCGAAATACACGGCCACGGCGGTCATCGAGAGGATGCACACCAGCGGCGAAGGAACCAGTTGGCCGAGCTTCGGCACATAGGGGAACAGGTAGATGATCCCCAGCCCCGCCGCCGTCATGGCGTAAACGTGCCAGGTGACATTGGTCAGCTCCGGCAGCTGCGCCATAAAGATCAGGATCGCCAGGGCGTTGACGAAGCCGGTGACCACCGAGCGTGAGACGAAGCGCATCAGCGAGCCGAGCTTGAGATAACCCGCGCCTATCTGCAGCACGCCGGTCAGCAGGGTGGCGGCCAGCAGGTACTCCAGACCATGGTTTTTCACCAGGGTCACCATCAGCAAAGCCATGGCTCCGGTGGCGGCGGAAATCATCCCCGGACGGCCGCCGACGAAGGCGATCACCACAGCGATACAAAAGGAGGCGTAAAGACCGACCTTGGGGTCGACCCCGGCGATGATCGAGAAGGCGATGGCTTCCGGGATCAGCGCCAGCGCTACGACCAAGCCGGCAAGCACGTCGCCGCGGACATTAAAAAACCAGGTGTTCTTCAGGCTTTGCAGCATGGTGTATTCCAAAGGCTGGGGCCGCAGGCGCAGGCAAGGGCGGCGGATGGGGCTAATAAAAATCGACGGGTACAACGAACGCGACACTGAACCGAAAGCACAGACGCGTATGGGCATGCGACGGTGGCTGGAAACCGGCCGGGCTATGCGGGAGGGGGGCGAAACGCTATGGCGGTGTAGGCAGCCAGCGTGATGGTCGGGCCAGTGTCATAACGACCTGTCTCTATCCATTCGGGCGAAAAGGGCGCGTACCTTAACACGGCGAGTAGGTGGTCGGCATGCGCCCCGCCTGGCGGAACTTTTGCGAAGGCCGTCCGATCACAACAACGCCAACGGATGTTGGTTTCGGTATGTCCCAGCAGTGCATCGGAATCGGCAGACGGCCTTTCACCGCAAGTCCGCACGAGTAACCAACAAAGATGATGCCTGCCGCGAAAGTAATGCTGGGACGGTTGCCGACATTCGGGCCCTGGAAGTGGACGTTACTGCTGCCGCTATTGGCGGTTTACCTGGTGCATACGCAGCACCTGGATAACCGCCTGTTCTTCTGGATTCAGACTTCCCTGCATGAAGCCGCCTGGCAAGGCCGCAGCCTGTGGCTGCCGGAATACCAAGTGAGCATCGAGGCGCACAAGGTGGCGGGGGTCGAGGACAATCTGTCCGGGCTGACCTACGACCCGGATCGCGACCAGCTGTGGGCGGTGGCCAATAGTCCGGAAGAGCTGCTGGCGCTGAGCAAGCAAGGCGAGTTGCTGGCGCGCTATCCGCTGAGCGGTTTCAGCGATGTCGAAGGCGTCGCCTACCTGGGCGACAACCTCCTGCTGCTGACCGAAGAGCGCGACCATGCGTTGGTGGTGATCGAGTTGCCCGGCAAGCCCGGCGCCTTGTTTCGCGAGGATTACCGGGCGCTGACCCTCGGCATAGGCCTGGGCGGCAATCAGGGCTTCGAGGGGGCGGGCTACGACCGTAGCCGCGATCGACTGTTCGTGGTCAAGGAGCATTCGCCGCGCAAGCTTTATGAAATCCGCGGGCTCAAGGCCAGTTTGGCCGGGCAATTCAACCTCAAGGTGATCGACCGCGATAAATGGATTCAGCACAAGGCCTTCGCCACCGACCTGTCCTCGGTGCACTACGACGAGAGTACTGGCCACCTGGCCCTGCTCAGTGAGGAGTCGAAACTGTTGATGGAACTGGACGACGACACCGGTAAATTGATCAGCTTCCGCTCGCTGCTTGGCGGTTTCGCCGGCCTGCAAAACAGCGTGCCCCAGGGCGAGGGCATGACGCTGGACGCCGATGGCGATCTGTATCTGGTCAGCGAGCCGAACCTTTTCTACCGCTTCGAGCGCAAATAGCGCGGCCCGTAGATTCTGTGTTCTTGCAGAAGGCCTACGACACCGTAGGGCGGACATGCCGGAGGCTTGTCCGCCATTGGCGGTAGCCAGCGGTGGACAAGGCTTCGCCATGTCCACCCTACAAAAGCGCGGCCTGATAGCCGGGATGAGGTTGTTAACCCGTAGCCCGAATAAGCGCCAGCGCGATCCGGGGGCGCTCTCCTGCGATCACCCGCGTCGGATCAACCAGATACCCGCGATTATCAGCAGCAAACCGCCGATCTTGCCGAGGCTGATTGGCGCTTCGCGAAAGCCGGCCCAGCCGAAGTGATCGAGGGTCAGTGCCATGCTCAGTTGCCCGGCGATCACCAGCGCCATAAATAGCAGCGCGCCGACCTTGGGGCCGGCGAAGGCGGCGGTGGCGATAAACATCACCCCCAGCAGCCCGCCGCTCCAATGCCACCAGGTCAGTCCCTTGAGTGCGCCGAGGCCGGGTACTTCGCGTTGCGCCAGTACCAGCAGCAACAGTGCGAAGGTGCCGACGGCAAACGAGATCAATGACGCGGCGAGAACGCTGGATACCTGCTTGGCCAGTTGGCCGTTGATCCCTGCTTGCAACGGCAGGCAGGCGCCGGCAACGAACGGCAGGGCGAGTAACCACCAGATTGGGGCGGGCATTGCGACATCTCCATTGGCGCGAGGCCGGCGATTATGCCGCAATGTCTGTCTGGTCGGTCAGCTCTTTGGTAATGCTGTTAAGGCCACTGCATCTCGCCCTTAAGCACCTTGGCGCTCAGTTCCAGGCTGCTGGCGTCTAGCAGTTCTGGGTACTTGGCTTTCATCGCCGCGATCAGGCTTTGGCTGTCCTGGGCTTTCGGCAGCTCGGCTTCCAGGGTCAGCAGGTAGTCGCGGGTGAAGCGCAGGTCGTCCAGATTCAGCTTGGCCTCGCCCAGGTAATGGCCGGGGATCAGCATGGTCGGTTGCAGGGCTTCGAGCTGGTCGAGGGACTTGAGCCAGGACTGGCGCGCTTCGACGGTTTGCGCATCGGCGATCCAGGGGTGGATGTTGGCGTAGGTGAGTACCCCGCCGACCACGGTTTTGATGCTGGGAATCCACAGGCTGGTGTGCTTGGGATCGTGGCCGATCAACTGCAGGCTTTGCCCTTCCAGGGTCAGGCTATCGCCCTGCAGGGCTTGCGGCACCAGGGTTCGCTCTGGCGCGCTGTCCTTGAGGATCGGCCCCCAGTAGGCCAGTTTGGGCGCGCGGCTTTTCTCGATATAGGCGACCGTCTCCGGGGTGGCCAGCACTTTGGCCTCGGGGTAGGCGCGGGTCAGGGTGTCGAGGCCGAAGTAGAAATCCGGGTCGCCGTGGCTGATAAAGATGGTGGTCAGGGTTTTGCCGCTGGCCTGGATGCGTTCGACCAGCTCCTGGGCTTCGCGGGTGGAAAACTGCGCGTCGACCAAGATAGCTTCGCGCTCGCCGCTGATCAGCGTCGAAGTGACCGGGAAGATCGCGCTTTCCCCAGGGTTGTACACCTCGACACTGAGCGGTTGCGCCAGGGCGGTGCTGGCACCGGCGAGCAAAGCGGCACCAGCGATGAGTTGGCGGACGATACGGGTAGTGGACATGCTGACCTCCGTTTTTAGTGGTGGAGGGATGTTAGTTGCTTAAAATGGCGCAAAAAACCCCATAATGCGCACATGTTTGTTGCGTATATCGAGCGAATAATGGATCGACTGACGGCAACCCGAGTATTTGTCGAAGTGGTGGACAGGGGCAGCCAAACCGCTGCTGCCGAGGCGTTGGAGATGTCGCGGGCGATGATCTCGCGCTATCTCGGCGAGCTGGAAACCTGGGTCGGCGCGCGTTTGTTGCACCGCAGCACACGCAAACTGAGCCTGACCGGCATCGGCGAACAGCTGTTGCCGCAGTGCCGGGAAATGCTCGTGGTGGCCGACACCATGCAGGGCATCAGTGCGAGCGCTGACCTTGCCCCGCGTGGCAATCTGCGTATCGCCTGCAGCCAATCCTTCGCCCAGGCCTGGCTGGTGCACCAGCTCAACGCATTTATCGGCCTGTACCCCCAGGTCGGTTTCGATCTGCTGATAGATAGCCAGGCAGTCAACCTGGTCGAGGCGCGGGTCGACCTGGCGCTGCGCATCACCAACCAACTCGATCCCAATCTGATCGCCCGCCAACTCGCGGTCTGCCGCTCGGCGGTGTGCGCCACGCCGGCCTACCTCAAACGCTACGGCACGCCGCAGCGGCCCGAGGATCTGGCGCAGCACAACTGCCTGAGCTATGCCTATTTCGGCCGCAGTATCTGGGAATTCAAGCGCGACGGCGAGCCTTTCGCCGTCTCCGTCAGCGGCAACCTTAGCGCCAACGAATCCATGGTTCTGCTGGAAGCCACGCTGGCGGACATGGGCATCAGCCAACAGCCGCTTTACTCGGTCGCGGCGCTGCTGCGCTCGGGGGCGCTGGTGCAGTTGCTACCCGAGTACCAACCCCAGGAGTTGGGCATCCATGCGCTCTATGGCACGCGCCGACAGATGCCGCCAGCGCTGCGCGCCTTGCTGGATTTTCTGATCGAGCGGCTTGCCGAGAAGCCGGATTGGGACCGCTGACTAATTACAGCGCTTTATCGAATTGCAGCAACGCCACCCTGGCGCCCTGCGGGTCACGGCGTTCGGCCAGGCCGCTGAGCGCATAACCCAACGCCGGGTACAGCAGCAGGCCGGCGCTGTTGGTGTTGAAGCAGGACACGCGCATGCGGGTGG
>CAMPJN010000294.1 GCA_946886875.1 uncultured Pseudomonas sp. | reverse complement strand
CGCCCTTTATGAGCGTGATCCAGGACCCGGAAACCTACGAGCGCTACGAGAAAGTGGTGCTGGTACACGGCGTGCGTTATGTCAACGAAGTGGCCTATCGCGAGTTCATCACCGAGCACCTGCCGCAGAACGAGTACTTCGGCGAGGCGCTGAAGAGCAAGCTGATCTACTACCCGACCGTGACCCGCGAAGAGTTCGAGAACCAGGGCCGGCTGACCGATTTGATGCGCAGCGGCAAGCTGTTCCGCGATATCGGCCTGCCGCCGATCAACCCGCAGGACGACCGCGCGATGATCTGCGGCAGCCCGAGCATGCTCGATGAAACCGCCGCAGTGCTCGACAGCTTCGGCCTGAAGATTTCCCCGCGCATGGGCGAGCCGGGCGATTACCTGATCGAGCGCGCCTTCGTCGAGAAGTAAGCAGCGTCGCTCCGGCAAAACGAAATGCCGTTCACTTGAACAAAGTGAGCAGCATTTTTGTAGGTGCCGGGCGTCGTAGGGCGGACATGCCGAAGGCTTGTCCGCCATCCGGGCCGCCAGCGGTGGACAAGGCTTCGCCATGCGCGCCCTACAAAAAAACGTGCCTCGTAGCCCGGATGCAATCCGGGGAAATCTATCGTCTGCCAATTGTCTCCCCGGGTTTCATCCGGGCTACGACTCTGTTTGCTCTATTCGCGCTACAACGGGTTATCGCAGTCCAGATGCTTTTCCAGCCCTAGCTGGTAGCGATTGCCGCCGCCCTTCTTCGCCAGGTACATGGCCTTATCGGCCTTGTTGAGCAGCTGTTGCGAGTCGGCGGCGTGCTGAGGATAGAGGGCGATGCCGATGCTCGGTACCACGCTGCGGCTATGGCCGTGGATATCGAAGGGTTGGTTGAGCGCCAGGCGGATTTTTTCCGCGACCATGGGCGCGTGGTCGGGCGAGTGGACGTCTTCGAGCAATACCACGAATTCATCGCCGGCAAAGCGCGCCACCGTATCCATGGCGCGCAGGCATTGCTGGATGCGCTCGGCGACCAATTGCAGCAACAGATCGCCAGCGCCGTGGCCTAGGGTGTCGTTGACCTGCTTGAACTTGTCCAGATCGAGAAAAAGCAGGGCCAGTTGCAACTGTTCGCGCTGCGCCCTGGCCAGGGCGAGTTGCAAACGGTCGGCCAGCAGGGCGCGATTGGGCAAACCGGTGAGTTGGTCGTACTGCGCCATGAATTGCAGGCGACTGATCATCTGCTGACGCTCGATGGCCGTCGCCACCTGGGTGGAAACGAACTGCAGCAGTTCTTTGTCCTTCTCGGTGTAGCGTGCTTCCACCGAGTGGCTTTGCACGATCAGGGCGCCAATGGTGCCCTTGTGCGAATTGAGCGGCACACCCAGCCAGTAGTGCGAATCGGAGTTGAGCGTGCGCAGGTGTTCGGGTTGTTGCGCCAGGGTTTCCGCCGAGAGCAGCAGGGTCTTGCCGCTGCGTATCACCTCGGCGCCAAGGGTCGCCGAACTCGGGTCGTGCGCTGCCGATATATGCTGACGCTCGTCGGCATGGTAGGGAAAGCTCAGTTCGCCGCTTTGCTCGTCGTGCAGCACCACGGAAAAATGGATCGCGGGGAGCAGCTCGCCGACGATCATATGCACTTGGCGAAACAGGCCGGGCAGATCACTGGTTGAGTGCGCCGCTTCGGAAATCGCAAAGAGCGCGGCTTGCAAGGATTCGCCGCGTTTGCGCTCGCTGATATCGTGGGCCACGGCGATGCGTACCTGATCGTCCTCCGACCAGCGCGCCGACCAGAGGATATGCACCACCGAACCGTCTTTGCGCAGGTAGCGGTTCTCGAAGTTGGGTTTGCTATTGCCCGACATGATGTCGCGGGCCGCTTGCAGGGTTTTTTCGCGGTCCGGTGGGTAGACCATATCGATCATTGGCCGGCCGAGCATTTCGTCGGCGCTGTAGCCAAAAACACGCTCGCAGGCCGGGCTGACGAAGACAAAACATCCGTCTTTGTCGACGACGCAAATGGCATCGAGGAGCAGGTCGACAATATTGCCTGGTTGGAGATAGCTCTTGGTTTTCATTGGCTGTGCATCTGATGACCGGGGCTGAGCGGCTCTGGCGCGTGCCAGAGGGGCTCATAAACCTACCTTAGCCTGTCGCCACGGCGCATGGGCAAACAATCGTGTGAATTTTTGCTGCGTCGGTGCGTTTCGCTCGATTTCGCCGTGCGCTCATCGGGGGGATGTCCAGGGTTAGGTGCGCTGCTGGGAAGCCGGGTGATTGCTGGCACCGCGCGACACTGGGGTTGTCAGGCCGCCTCGACCACCTCCAGCACATGAATCAGCCCCGGTTGCGGGTAGTGCCAGCGTACATCGACATCCCAGAAGCCGGCGCCATAGTGACGTTCGGGGCTTGGGCGCTGATAGGCCGGGCGAGGGTCCTGGGCCAGGCATTGTTCGATCAGCTCGACCAGCGGCTCGCCCAGGCGCAGCCCATGGCTTTGCGCCTGGCGCAGCGCGTCGTCCTGCCAACTCACTCCAATCAGCGCCGGCGCACTGTCGGCGATGCGGTTGTAGGCAGCGGCGATGCTGTCGGCATAGGGTACATAGGGCTTGATATCCAGCACCGGGGTGCCGTCGAGCAAGTCGATGCCCGACAGCCAGAGTTTGCCGGGCTCGACTTTGTCCAACTTGACCACCGATTGGCCGATGCCATTCGGCCGGTGCGTGGCGCGGGTGCTGAACACGCCGACCGACTGATTGCCGCCCAGGCGTGGCGGGCGTACTTTCAGCCGCGGCTTATCTTCCAGTGCTTGATGAAAGACGAACAGCAGCCAGATATGGCTGACCTGTTCCAGACCCTGTACCGCCTCGCCATTGTCGAAAGGCGCGAGCAGTTCCAAAACACCACGTGCAGCTGGCGCCAATTGCGGTTGGCGGGGAATGGCGAACTTCTCCTTGAAGCAGGAGCGGACGAAGCCGATGGGCGAGACGGAGTAGGACATGGCGGCGGTCGGCGGTGGCGGGGTGGCCATCTTACCCGTAATGGTTGCTGGCCTTAACAGCGATCCGCAGGCGCTGCGACAGTTTCAGGGGCGTAGGCCGAACAGCCGGCGCACTGGGCGCCCGATCGTCTACGCGGCCTGCTAACCCAGCAGTAGCCACAGGCTCCAGCCGAGCAACAACAAACCGCAGATACGGCCGAGCCAGAGTCCCTGCGGCAGGATCTTTTCCAGCAGGACATAGATGGCGATCAACGCCACCCATAGCAGGTTCATCACCCCGACCACGAACAACAGGCCCATCAGCGCCCAACAGCAACCCAGGCAGTAGGCGCCGTGGGCCAGACCCATGCGCCAGCCGCCGAGTACGCCGGGTTGCCAGTAACCGACGAGAAAGTGCAGCGGTCCGCGGCAATGCTCCAGGCAAGCGGTCTTGTTCGGCAGCCATTGGTAGACGCCGGCCACCAGCATCAGACCGGCCGCCAGCGAAGTGCTGGTGCTGCGCATCTCGACGCTGAGCAGGGCGAGTTGTTCCAGGGACCATTGCAGCGCCGTGGCGACCAGGGCGAAGCCGCTCCACACCAGGACGTAGGCGGCGCAGAACAGCAGCAACGCCAGGTGCCGGCGTGTGCTTGGCATGCGCTTGCGCAGAATCTGCTGATAGAGCAGCAGCATGGGCAGCGCACCTGGCAGCATCATGCCGACCATCATCACCGCCCACATGGCGAACATCAGCAGCGCATCGCCCAAAGTCCAGGGCATCGGCATGCCCGCCATCGCGGCGTCGGCCATACCGCCAGGGCCGCTCATGGCGCTGGCCATGCGCAGCAAGGCCAGCCAGGCCAGGGCGATCAACGCCAGCAGGCAGAGAAGGAACAGCAGCTGTTCGCCGCTCAGCCGCCTGTTCGCTGCCGCAACTTGCAATGCGCTCGCCCTCAAGGCTCTATGCCATGGCCGGTGAAGTTCACGTGGGCCAAGTGACCATGGCTATCCTTGGACTGCAGTTTGAGCGCGGCCTGGGTCCGGAAGCTGCCGCTGGCCACTTCCGCCTCGAGGAACTCGAAGCCGTTGGGCAGGGCAATGCGGGCGCGCTGCGGGCTGTTGTCGACGGGGCTGCGGATAGGTTCGCCGCTGGCCTGCAGCACCCCCGGAATGTCCAGGTGAGCCAGGCGCTGATCGACATCGAGCGACAGGGTGATGGGCACGAACAGCGGCTCGAACACCTCGCTCATGGTGGTGCTGAATACCTGGAACACGTTGGCTCCCGCATCGCTCTCCTGGCCGGAGAGGATGGTCAGCAGGGCTTGGCGTTGCATCTCGTCGGCGCGCTCATCGATAAATGCTTGGCAGCTGCCGTTGCCTTTATGAATCGCCTCGGGCCAGGAGAAGGTGGCGGCCCAGCACAGGCCATCGAGTGGTACTTGATTGAAGTGACCGCGCTCTATGCGCATCGCCGCCACCGCATAGCAGTTGCCGTGGGTCGGCGGCGCGCTGAATTGGCAGGGGCAACCCCAGTTGCAGTTGCAGGTAATGAATTCGACGCCCTGCATGCGCCAGTCGGCGATGGCCATGACTAACCTCCTTTTCCCCCAGTGGCGAAATGAAAGGTCTCAATGAGCTAACGCTAGCAGAGCCGGGTGAGCAGAGGCGGGCAGCTGACTAAAGGTCGGGCTGCCCGCGTTCGTTCTCAGAGGTGAAAACCGCCGTCTATGGGGATGATATTGCCGGTCATGAAGGCGCCGGCAGTACTCGCCAGGCTGATCGCCAGAGCGGCCATTTCCTCCTCGCGGCCCCAGCGCTTCATCGGGATCATCGCGCAATCTTCGGCCATGGCCGCATCGTCCTGGGCGATGAACTGGGTCATTTTGCTCGGGAAGCGTCCAGGGGCGATGACGTTGACGTTGATATGCTGGCCGACCAGCTCGCGGGCGAGCATGCGCGATAGCTGATGCAGCGCGGCTTTGCTCGGGCCGTAGGCATAGGCGTCTTCGCCGTGGGAGCTGATGCCAGCCACCGAGCCGATATTGATCACCCGCGCCGGGCTCGCCGAGTTGCCTGCCTTGCGCAGCAGCGGCAGCAATTGCTGGATGCAGCTGAACACCGAGGTCACGTTGAGTTGCATGACCTTTTCCCAGCC
>CAMPJN010000293.1 GCA_946886875.1 uncultured Pseudomonas sp. | reverse complement strand
TGGCAGAACCGCATCCGCTACCTGCTGGTCGACGAATACCAGGACACCAACGCCAGCCAGTATCTGCTGGTGAAACTGCTGGTGGGCATGCGCAACCAGTTCACCGTGGTCGGCGACGACGACCAGTCGATATACGCCTGGCGCGGCGCGCGCCCGGAAAACCTGATGCTGCTGAAGGAGGATTACCCCTCGCTGAAGGTGGTGATGCTGGAGCAGAACTACCGCTCCACCAGCCGTATCCTCAAGTGCGCCAACGTGCTGATCTCCAACAACCCCCACGCCTTCGAGAAACAGCTGTGGAGCGAGATGGGCATGGGCGACGAGATCCGCGTGATCCGCTGCAAGAACGAAGACGCCGAGTGCGAGCGGGTGGCCCTGGAAATCCTCACCGAACACCTGCGCACCGAACGCCCCTACAGCGACTACGCGATTCTCTATCGCGGCAACTACCAGGCCAAGCTGATGGAGCTGAAGTTGCAGCACCATCAGATCCCCTATCGCCTGAGCGGCGGCACCAGCTTCTTCGCCCGCCAGGAGGTGAAGGATTTGATGAGCTACTTCCGCCTGCTGGTCAACCCGGATGACGACAACGCCTTTCTGCGCGTGATCAACGTGCCACGCAGGGAAATCGGCTCGACCACCCTGGAAAAACTCGGCAACTACGCCACCGAACGCAAGATCAGCATGTACGCCGCCGCCGGCGAGATGGGCCTGGGAGAACATCTGGACGCGCGCTTTACCGAACGCCTGGGACGCTTTACCAAATGGATGGACCGGGTGCGCCAGGAGTGCGCGCAGAACGACCCTATCGCAGCGATCCGCAGCATGGTCATGGATATCGACTACGAAAACTGGCTGCGGCAGAACGCCTCCAACGACAAGGTCGCCGATGCGCGCATGGGCAACGTCTGGTTCCTGGTCGAGGCGCTGAAGAACACCCTGGAGCGCGACGAAGAAGGCGAGATGACCATCGAGGACGCCATCGGCAAGCTGGTGCTGCGCGACATGCTGGAACGCCAGCAGGAAGAAGAGGAAGGCGCCGAAGGCGTGCAGATGATGACTTTGCACGCTTCCAAGGGCCTGGAATACCCCTCGGTGTATATCCTCGGCATGGAGGAAGAAATCCTCCCCCATCGCTCCAGTATCGAGGCCGATACCGTCGAGGAAGAACGCCGTCTGGCCTATGTCGGCATCACCCGCGCCAAGCGCAACCTGACCATGACCTTCGCCGCCAAGCGCAAGCAATACGGCGAAATCATGGATTGCGCACCAAGCCGCTTTCTCGACGAGTTGCCGCCCGAAGACCTGCGCTGGGAAGGCATGGAAGACGCCCCGGTGGAGGTCAAGGCCGCCCGCGGCAACGACGCCTTGGCGGCAATGCGGGCGATGCTGAAGAAATAAAACCGATGCCCATAACGAGGATTGCCGCGTGGAAGCGCTGAAACAGAAGATTCGCCAGGACGGCATCGTGCTGTCCGAGCAGGTGCTCAAGGTCGATGCCTTTCTCAATCACCAGATCGATCCCGCGCTGATGCAGCAGATCGGCCACGAATTCGCCCAACGTTTTGCCGGCCTGGGCATCAGCAAGATAGTCACCATCGAAGCCTCAGGCATCGCCCCGGCGATCATGGCCGGCCTGGAACTGGGCGTGCCGGTGATCTTCGCGCGCAAATACCAGTCGCTGACGCTCAAGGACGACCTGTATATCTCCAAGGTATTTTCCTTCACCAAGCAGACCGAAAGCACCATCGCGATTTCCGCCAAGCACCTGACGGCCAATGATCATGTACTGGTTATCGACGACTTCCTCGCAAATGGCCATGCCGCCCAGGCGCTGATCGACCTGATCAAGCAGGCCGGCGCGAGCATCGCCGGGATTGGCGTGGTGATCGAGAAATCCTTCCAGAGCGGCCGTGGCGAGCTGGACGCCCAGGGCTACCGGGTCGAGTCCCTGGCGCGAATCAGTTCCCTGGCCGATGGGCGGGTCAGCTTTCTCGATTAGCCACCGGCAGTCGCGCCCAGCGCCGCCAACAGCAGACGCCGATGGAGCCTATCGGCCAAGCGCCGCGGCTGCGCCAGGCCCATACGCTGAAGCTGCGCAGGATAAGCCGCCGCTGCGGGGGCGCGGATCAGCGCCGCGGCCAGCTCCAGGGCATGGGCGAATTTCTGTCGCTGTTTGAGCCAACTCAAGGCGCACAACAGTTCGCGCTCGACCTGAGTGAAGTCGCTGCCCAGGGGAAAAGTCTCGAACAGCGCCGGGTGGCGCGCTTGCACAGCCTGCAAGCGCTCGGGACGGTTGCCGGCAAAGCGTGCATCGAGGCGGAAATCCTTGGGCAGCTTTCCGGCCCGCTGGGCCTGCTCGATCAACCCAGGCTGAAAGCGCGAATCGCTGATATTGAGCAGCGCCTCTATCACCTCGGCATCGGTCTTGCCGCGCAGGTCGGCGATGCCGTATTCGGTCACCACCATATCGCGCAGGTGCCGTGGAATGGTCACATGGCCATAATCCCAGAGCAGATTCGAGCTGACCTTGCCGCCCGCCTCGCGCCAACTGCGCAGCAGCAGAATCGAACGCGCGCCGGGCAGCGCATGACCCTGGACGACGAAGTTGTACTGCCCGCCAACGCCGCTGAGCACCCGACCGTCTTCCAACTGGTCGGCGACCCCGGCGCCCATCAGGGTCATGGTGAAGGCCGTATTGATAAAGCGTGCATCGCGGCGCTGCAGGCGCTTGAGCGTTGCATCGCCATAGAGTTCGTTGATAAAGCCGATGCCGGTCATGGCGAAGCGCGCCAACCGCTCCGGGCTCAGCTCGCGCAGGCGTTGGTAGAAAGTTTGCGGGCCGAGAAAGAAACCGCCGTGCACCACCACGCCGCCGTGCGCCGCGCCGAAATAAGGCTGCAAACCAGCCTGACTATGCGGGTCGCGTAGATCGGCACAAAGCGATTGCCCATCGGGCAGCAACAGACGCCCCTGATCCCAGGTGATCGATTCGGCCAGCAATCCACTGGCCTGCAACCAGCGCAGCCCAGGGGCATCCAGTTGCGGCGCCAGGCCGGCATCGAGCAGGGCCTGCACACTGCGCGGCATACCCAGCTGATCCAGCGCCCCGCCATTCGCCAACTGTTGCAGATGCAATTCGGGATATACCGGGCGCCGCACTATGCCCGCATCGGCCAGGGCCAGCAGACCGTTGACGAACATTTCGCTGCACCCGTACAGACCCTCGGCAAAGGGCTGCAGGCCGCCATCCTTGTCGATCTCGACGGCCCAATGCGCAGTGCAATGCAGTTCGTCCAGTGCTGCCCGGTAGGCCGCGTTATCCGCCTGACGAGCGAGCAAGGCGGCGGTCAATGCATCGCCCATGGCACCGATGCCGATCTGCAGGGTGCCGCCGTCGCGCACCAGGGCACTGGCATGCAGGCCGATGCAATGGTCCTGCAGCGTCACCGGCATGTTCGGTGTGGAAAACAGCGTGCTGCGGTCTTCTTCCAGCAACTGCAGCGCGAAGGTGGCGCGTGGTACTTCGGCGGTGCCGGCCATATAGGGCAGCGCCTGGTGCACCTGGGCCAGACACAGAATGGTTTCGCCGGCGGCGCGGCGCTGTTCCAGCAACGGCAGCAGATCCAGGGTGATATCGGGGTTACAGCTGAGGCTGAAGTGCTGCGGGCGCTGCGGGTCCTGGGCGACCAGTTGGGCGATCAGGTTCAGGCCCTTGTCGTTCAGGTCGCGGGCGACATGGCTGTAATTGCTGCTGATGTAGTTCTGCTGCGTCGTGGTGCTGTCGAGCAGGCTACCCGGCTGCAGGAAGAACTGCTCGACGCGCACGTTGGCCGGCAAACAGTCGCGGCGCAGGTCGGCGAGAAAATCCAGCTCCGGATAGTCGCCATAGATGCGCTCGACGAAAGGCTCGAGAAAACGCCGCGCCAACCCCGAACCGAGGGGCGGACGGCCCAGGCACAGCGCGGTATAGATCACCAACTGGCGCTCGGGCAATTGCTTGATCCGCGCATAGAGCGCGTTCACCCACTGGTTGGGCTTGCCCAGGCCAAGGGGTAGGCCGAGCCGGATCGGGCCGTCGAGTTCGGCGAGTACGTGGTCGACCGCCTGCTCGATGGAACACTGCTTCGGCATCGGCTTTTCTCCTGGCATCGGTAATTGGGCGATTTACCTAGGTCGAGCCCAAACGAAAAAGCCGCCCTGGTGGGCGGCTTTCTCTACAACTTTTGCGGAACGCTTACAGACCGGACATCTTCTGAATCGCGGCGCGCAGCTCGTCATCCGAGCAATCGTTGCAGGTGCCTTTCGGCGGCATGGCATTGATGCCCGAAATGGCGTTGGCCAGCAGGCCATCCAGGCCATTGCTGGCGCGGGCTTGCCAGGCGGCAGTGTCGCCGACTTTCGGCGCGCCCAGGATGCCTGGCGTATGGCAAGCACCACAATGCTTGGCGATCACATCATCGGCGGTACGCGCAGCACCACCGGCAACCGCGGCGACTTCGCCGACGCCTTTGCATTCTTCACCCATGACACAGACTTCACCCACCGGCTTCAAGCGCTCGGCGATGGCTTCGTCGGTCGTGGCCTGAGCAGTCACTGCCCACAGGGCCAATACGGTAGCCTGTGCTACCAGGATTTTTTTAATCAGGTTCACGGTACACCCTCATCGTGGCTAGTCACGCCCGCGGCCACGGATTCGCGAGCGGGCGCCAGTATAACGGGAAGCCCGCCCGGCCGAAACAACCCATATGTCGCAGGGTTATTGGCAGCGAGTTGCCTTGTTAAAAATTCGCCGGCGTGGTGGCGCTGATCAGTTTCGCCGGCACGTCGAACGGATTGCGGAAGCAATGCGGTTTGCTGCTTTCGAAGTAATAGCTGTCGCCGGTTTCCAGCGTATAGGTCTCGCTGCCGACGGTCAGTTCGAGGCGGCCTTCGATCAATATTCCGGCCTCTTCACCGTCATGGGTGAGCATGTCGTCGCCGGTGCTCGCGCCTGGCGGGTAGGTTTCGGAAAGGAAGGCGATAGCGCGGCTGGGATGGGCTTTGCCGACCAGCTTCATGGTCACCGCGCCGTCGGAAATATCGATCAGCTCACCGGCCTTGTAGACGACCTGGGTGTGGTTGTCCTGCTCCACTTCGAGGGAGA
>CAMPJN010000292.1 GCA_946886875.1 uncultured Pseudomonas sp. | reverse complement strand
TCGGGAGCTAGGGTTTTCGGATATTCCTTGAAATCTGATTCCACGGGAGTTCACCCCTGCCTGCTGCGATTAAGTTGATCGCCGTCCTCGGATGGCCTAGCAACAGCTTAGGCCATGCGTCCGGCGATCCCGCCATGCCGTTATGCGCGTGCGATATAGAGAATGCTGCTCGGCTTCAGGCCCATTGCCGCGTACACCTCGGCGCCGAAGTAGTCGATGCCGTACTGATCGACGCTGAAGCCGTTGTCCTCGATCTTGCGCACATAGTCATCGTGGGCATATAGCCGCACGTGATCGTTCTGTCCATACAGCCGCCAGCGCCCGGCTTCGTCGGTCACGCTGGGGTCTTCGAGGGTGTGTTCGATGCCGACAATAATCGGCGCCATTAAAATGCCGCAACCGCCGTCACGGGTGATCCGGCGCAGCTCGCGAATCGCCTTGCCGTCGTCGGCCACGTGCTCGAGCACATGGCTGCAGATAAAGAAATCGTAAGTGCCGTCGGCGAACGGAATGTCCATCAGGTCGACCTGATAATCCACGCCCTTCATCGCCAGGTCGGCGGTGGCGTAATCGAACAAGCGGCTGGCGCGGATCAGCCGCGACATCGCCTGTTCCGGAGCGAAATGCATGACCTTGGCGCCTTCGGCTAAACGGCCGGCGGCAACTTCCTGCTCCATCCAGTAGACGTACAGGCGCTCGCGGTCGGAAGCGCCGCAACGCTTGCAGGTATAGCTGTCGTGGGCGGTCATCTCGCCCTGGCCGTAATGGACGAAGCCATGCTGGCGAGCGTTTTCCCGGTAGAACTCGGGAATAGCGGCAAAGCTGGCATCCGCTTGTTTGCATACCGGGCAGGGATAAATCGCAGGTGCGGTGTTGACCGGCGCAGCCGCGGTGGCCGGCTGCTGCGCCGCCGGCTTCGCAGGCCGCGACTCCACCTGTTGTTCGAGAATGCCGAGCAGATTGTTAGCCACCAGGTGCTCGCTTTCGCCTTGCAGCGCCAGGGCCTGGCGAAACAGCTGCAAGGCGCTCGGCGTATCACCCAGCTTGTGATGGATTACGGCCAGGTCATTGGCCAGTTCGGCATACAGGCCTACGGCCTGCCGGACCTGTTCGAGCAGTGCCAAAGCAGCGGCGAAATCGCCCGCGGCGAAGGCTTGGTAAGCCTGTTGCTTGATTGCTTGCAGATCGCTTGCCATGAAAGCCTCATGTGCGGATCACGTCGGACGCGCCAGGGAACCTACCTGACGACGACGGAAAAACGTCAATGATTTGGCCAAAGGCCGTACTGATCAGGGTAGCAGCAAGAAATCGGCCAACTCGGCGCGAGTGGTAAACGAGACGCGGAAGGCGCAAAGACACCTTCCGGCGGAGGATCTAACGCAGTTGATTGAACAGGTTCAGCCCAGCGATCTTCACATAACTCTGCTGCGCCGCCTCCAGCACTATGGTCTGGAACGACAGGCGCGACAGCGCTTCGGCGTAGTCCAGTTCGCGCAGGTCGGCCTGCACGGATTTGTTGACCAGGGTGACATCCTCGTTGTCGATCTCGGTGGTGTCGATCAGGTTCAGGCGCGCGCCGATTTCGGTTTGCACTTCGAGCACCTTGCCCAGGCCGTTGTCGAGGTTGGTCAAACCGATCGCCACTTCGTTGCGAATCGACAGGTTGCCCGCCGGCGAGGTCGGCGACGACTCCAGTGCCTGGCGCAGGCGGCTGATGGTGTTGAGGATGCTGCGCTGTTCCTGGAACTGCGGCTGCACGCCGAACTCGTCGCCGCCCGCCACAGTGGCTGGCGCGGAAATACTGAAATCGGCGCCGAACACGGTGAAGGTCGACGGATAAGGCCCGGCGGCGGTACCGGTTGCGATGGCCGGGCTGGAAGGCCCCACGGGTTGGGAATACACCTCATAGTCGGTGGCGTTGATAAAGCGCAGGACGATGCCCGAGGTCGGGAACTGGCTGTCGAAGGTCGCCTGGTTACTGATACCGCCAGGCGAGACCACGGCGGTCGAGTTATTGGTCGATGAGCGGGTAACGGCGAAGTCGGTCGGTGCGGACTGCAGGGTAAAGCTGTGGGTATTGATCCCCGGCGAGCCCGGCGTCGCGGTGTCGGCCAGCAGACTGTCGAGATCGAGGTCGTTGTCGCCGTCCTGCAGAATCACATCCAGCTCGAAGCGCATGCCGCGAAAATTGATCGCGTTGCCGCCATTGGCCAAGGGATCGATCTGCCCGCCACCGGGGATTTCCGAGGTGACGTCGGTACCGGCACCGTCATAGATACGGAATTCGTTGCCGCTGACGAATACCAGCGAGTAGGGCTCGGCGCTACGAAAGTCGGCGTTGAACGCCTGGTTGTCGTGGACCAGGCCGGGCGAAATGAACACCCGCTGATCGGCGCTGGGCACCGCCGGTATGGTGGTCGCCGGCAACGGCGGGGTCGGCAGCGCGGCGTTGCTCACGCCGTCGGTTTCCTGCACGCGGTTGGCGTTGGTCACGTCTTCGAACAAGCGCTGGCCGTTATCGTTGATCGCCACGTTGCTCGAACCCGCCACCTGCAGGCTGCGCTGGCCTTCGTCGCCCTGGTAGGAATAGGTGCCGTCGGGGTTACGCAGAAAAGGTTCGGTCTTGCCGAGAAAACCGCTGAACAAGTATTCGCCACGGGCGTTGCGGCTGTTCATCAGGTTGAGCAGTTCGCTTTCGCGTTCGCCCAGTTCCTTGGCGATGGATTTGCGGTCCTCCCCCGATAGCGCGCCACCACCGGCCTGTACCGCCAGCTCGCGGATGCGCTGCAGCACGTTGACCGTCGAGGCCAGGGTGGTTTCTTCCTGGGTCAGGCTGTTCTTTGCCGCGGTGAGGTTGTCCTTGTATTGCTTGAGCACCGACTCCTGCTGCTCGAGCTGCAGCAAACGCACCGAGGCCACCGGATCGTCCGCGGGGGTGAGGATGCGGTTACCGCTGCTGATCTGCTCCTGGGTGCGAATCACATTGGCGTAGTTGCGCCCGATGCCGGTCACACCGTTGTTGAATGCCTGAATGGAGGAGATGCGCATGACCATAAAGCTAACCTCAATGCCCCGAGCGACGCGAAAACGCCGTCAGAACGAATTAATCAATGTATCGAACAGATTGCGCGCAACTTGAATGATTTGTGCCGATGCCTGGTAGTACTGCTCGAACTGGATCAGTTTCGCCGCTTCCTCGTCGAGGTTGACCGCCGATATCGAATCGCGGTTGTTGGTCGCCTGCTTGAGAATAGCCTCGGTCGCTTCGCCATCGACCCGCGCCTGGCTGGTCAGGGTGCCGACACGCTCGATCAGGTCGCCATAGGCATCGGTAAAGCTCGAACCCGTGGTGTTCGGCGCGGCCGGGTTGATGCCGATCACCGCGCGGTTCTGCAGGTCGATCAGTTTCAGCGCATTGCGGTTATCCGATACGCCGTTGGTGTTGAATGACACCGAGAAGTTATCGCCGGCTTGCGGGCGACCGCTGATGCTGACCTCGTATTCGAACGCCGTGGGCACCGCGGGCGGGCCGACCGACGCGGGAACGTTGATGGTCAGTTCATTGTTGTCCCCCGGCACTATGACCCCGGAATCGATCACGTTGCCATTGATATCGACCACATCGTAGCCCTGGGTCGCGCCGCCGGTGGCACCCATGACGATGCGCAGCGGCGGCGCATTGCGCAGGCTGGTCTCCAGGTCGGCCTGGGCCACCGGATCGTAGATATCGATCTCGGTGATCAGGGTCGGCTGGCTGATCACCCCGGTGCCGATATTCGCCGGGCTGGTCTGCGACTTCAGCGGTGCGGCGAAGGCCAGCTCCTCCGGATTCTTCATGTCCGCGCGGATATAGGAGCCGGCATTACGGGTCGGCATCACGCGGAAGCGGTCGCCGGCGGCGAAGGTGCCGCTGGCCACGCTGAGGGAAATGCCGTCGACCTCGGCGGCCGGCACCACTGTGATGTCGAAGGGGCCGAAGCTGGTGCCGTCGGACACCCGGCGCACGGTGTAATCCACGGCGCTGGTGAATTCGACTTCATAGTCGCTGGTGGTCAGCTGGGTGGTGTCTTCGATGGTTACGTTGAGGTTGGCGGTGGTGTCGCTGTTACCGATCCGCGCCAGGCTGCGTTCGCCGATCAGCGCCGGGTCGTTGAGCGGCCGGAACAGACCGTTGCCGAATTCGCCATTGAGATCCAGGCCCTGACCGAGCTGACGATTGACCTGATCGGTAATCGACAGGGCCAGGCGGCCGACGGCGTTCAAGGTAGTGTCGAGCACGTCTTCACGGTAGCGGATCATCCCGCCCATTTCGCCGCCGGTGATCAGCGAGGTGATGCCCTGGCGCGAACTGCCGCTGACGAACTCCACCTCGCTGCGCAGCGGGTCGGACAGGCCTGGCGTTACTTCCAGACGGGCCGCGCTGTTGCCCACCACCAACGGCTGCCCCGAACCGACGAACAGGTTGTAGCTGCTGTCGTCCTGCGCCACCACGGTGACGCCGATAAAGGTCGAGAGTTTGCGCACCGCTTCTTCGCGGGCGTCGAGCAGGTCGTTGGGTTGCTGGCCGTTGGAAGCGGCCACGGCGATGGCATCGTTATAGCCGGCAATAGCGCCGGCCAGTTGATTGACCTGATCGGTCACCGCCGACAGCTGCTTGTTGATAAAGGCGTTCTGCTCGTAGAGGCGGTCGTACACGGTGTTGAAACGCTTGGCCAGGCCCTCGGCCTCGGACAATGCCAACTGCCGCGCCGGAATATTGGCGGGGTCTTCGGCGGCGGTTTGCAGCGCGGCGAAGACCTTCTGCAGGCCCGGGTTGATCCCCGTGGTGGTGCCGGCCAGCAGCGAGTCGAGCTGGTTGATCTGGCTCAGGTAGGCCTGCACATCGCTGTTGAGCGCGGTACCGCTGCGCACCTGGGTGTCGAGAAATTCGTTATAGATGCGCCGCACATCGACCAGGGTGGTACCGGAGCCGATATAGCCCGCGCCGCTGAATTGCGGCGTGCGCGTGGCCTGGACGGTTTCCTGACGGGAAAAACCCGGCGTGTTGACGTTGGTGATGTTATGGCCGGTGACCGCCAACGAGGTTTTGTTCGCGGACAGCCCGGACAGGCCAATGTTGAGTAAGTCAGCCATGGCTCGATCTTATCCGCTGG
>CAMPJN010000291.1 GCA_946886875.1 uncultured Pseudomonas sp. | reverse complement strand
ATGTCGGAGAGGCAGGTCAGGTCGCGGATTTTCTCCATCGCCCGGTCGCGATCCGGCAGTTTCAGCAGGTTGAAGTCGGCGTAAGGCACCATGGCGTATTCGGCCTGGCCGCCAGTCCAGTCGCCCATATCGACGTAACCGTAAGCGCCACCGGGGCGGGCCGGGTTGACCGACAGGCAGACGCCGGTGTGCATTTCCTTGCAGCTGCGGCAACGGCCGCAGGCGACGTTGAACGGCACCGAAACCAGATCGCCGATCTTCAGGTTCTCGACGTCGCTGCCCTTCTCGATCACCTCGCCAGTGATCTCGTGACCGAGCACCAAACCGGTTTGCGCCGTGGTGCGGCCGCGCACCATGTGCTGGTCGGAGCCGCAGATATTGGTGGATACCACCTTGAGGATTACCCCGTGCTCGATCTTGCGACCGCGCGGGTCCTGCATTTTCGGATAGTCGATCTTCTGTACTTCGACCTTGCCAGCGCCGAGATACACCACACCACGATTATCAGACATAGTTTGTTCTCCCTTCTTGTTGTGAGGCTCTTGTTATCGAGCCAAAGCGCGGCCAACGGTCACGCGGTTTTGCATCGGAGTTTTGCGTCTATCGCCGGGCGGCGCCGAGGACTTGGCAGTCGGCGGGGTCACCCGTGAATCTCTGTATTGCTGAGCGGCGCTGCTGTCAGATTTTTGTAGCCCGGGTTGAGCGCAGCGATACCCGGGGCAGCCTTTCCCGGGTGTCGCTTCGCTCGACCCGGGCTACGGATTAGGTGACGTTGTTTGTTTTAGGCATGCAGCACCACGGTGCGGTTGGCGTTGAGGAACACCCGCCGTTCGAGGTGGTAGCCGATGGCTTTGGCCAGGGTCTGGCACTCGATGTCGCGGCCCTTGGCGATCAGGTCTTCGGGATAGTGGGCGTGGTCCACCGCCTCCACGCCCTGGGCGATGATCGGACCTTCGTCGAGGTCGTTATTGATGTAATGAGCGGTGGCCCCAACCAGCTTGACGCCCTTCTGATAGGCCTGGTGATAAGGCTTGGCGCCCTTGAAACCAGGCAACAGCGAGTGATGGATATTGATCGCCCAGCCATCGAGCTTGCGACACAGCTCTGGCGACAACACCTGCATATAGCGGGCAAGCACCACCAGCTCGGCGCCGGTCTGCTCGATCACCTGCAACACCTTGCGCTCCTGCGCCGACTTGTCGTTGGGGTCGAGGGCGAAATGGTGATACGGAATGTCGTGCCAGCGCGCCAGCGGTTCCAGGTCCGGGTGATTGGAAATCACCGCGACCACATCCATCGGCAACTGGCCGATACGTTGGCGATAAAGCAGATCGTTGAGGCAGTGATCGGCCTTCGACACCATCAGCACCACCTTGGCCCGGTAGGCCGGCGGGGTCAGCTCGACCTGCATGTCGAACGGCGCCAGACGCTCCTGCACACCCGCACGGAACTCGGCCTCGTCGAAACCCTCCGGCTGGCGGAACTCCACGCGAATAAAGAAGCGCGAGGACAACCGATCATCGAACGAATGGTGTTCGGTGACGTAGCAGCGCTGCTCGAACAGAAAGCGCGTCACCGCATCCACGGTGCCGAGCACGCTCGGACAGTGAGCGGTGAGGATCCAGGTATCGGGTGTGCGGCTCATGGTTTTCTCCAATCAGGGCGCAGGGGGATCGGTGCGCGCCTCCCGTAGGGTGATGACGCTTCACCCATCCACCTTGGGTGTCCTCCGGTGGACGAAAAAAGCGTCGTCCACCCTACAACTCAAGCCTTGATCGCCAACCCAAACTCGGCGCAGGCATCCTGCAACCACAGCCAGATGTAGTCGGAGAAGCTGCGGCGTACCAGCAACTCCCAGGTCTCATCGCCGGTGCGGCGGATCACCAGTTGCGACTTGGCGAACGCCGTGCCGACGGCCTTGCCGACCGGGAAGTTGCTCGGATGGACGTCGTACGGGGTCGACTTCATCAGCACTTCACGGGCCTTGGGGCCGCTCAGTTCGAGGATGGTCTGCCCACCGCTGACGTTGACCACCGAGATATGCTGGCCGGCCAGGGCCTCGCGCAGTTTGCGCTCGACCTCGAACTCGGTGCCGCCGGGCACTATCAACAGCCATTCGTCCGAGCCCATCCACTGCAGCGAGGTGGTGCCGTTGGCCACCAGGGTCAGGGCCACCGGCAGCTCCAGGCCGAGGGCCTTGTGTACGCCGCCAGCGAAATTGGCATCGTCGGCGTCGCCGCGCAGGGTCAGGTGGCCGAGCAGTTTCTTCTCGCGCAGGATCACGCCTGCGCTTTTCGGCCCCTTGCGCGCCATCTCGTCGAGGCCGGCATGGAACAGCGGCGACTCGGCGCGGCCACTGTCGGGGCGTTGCTTGTAGACATTGACGTTAGACATTCTGGCGATCCCCTTTCGGGTCAAAGAACACGGGGCTGACTATTTCGGCTTCGATCACGCTGCCATCCACCAGCGGCGCGAACACGCGCTCGCCGATACGCTTGAGGCCGCCCTTGACCAGGGCCATGGCGAAGGAATAGTTCATCGCCGCGCTCATGTAGCTGGAGGTGACGTGACCGACCATGGTCATCGGAATCTGCTGCTTCGGGTCGAACACCAACTGCGCGCCTTCCGGCAGCACCTTGTTCGGATTCACCGGCTTGAGGCCGACCAGTTGCTTGCGGTTCTCGCGCAGGCAATCCTCGCGGTTCATGCCGCGCCAGCCGATCCAGGAGAAGGGTTTGGTGCGACCGACGCACCAGCCCATGCCCAGGTCGTCCGGGGTCACCGAACCATCGGTGTCCTGGCCAACGATGATGAAACCCTTCTCGGCCCGCAGCACGTGCATGGTCTCGGTGCCGTAGGGGGTCAGGCCGTGCTTCTTGCCGGCGGCGATGATCTTTTCCCACACAACCAGGGCGTAGTCGGCCTGGACGTTGACTTCGTAGCTCAGCTCGCCGGTGAAGGAGATGCGGAACACCCGCGCCGGCACGCCGCCGACCTTGCCTTCCTGCCAGGTCATGAACGGGAAGGCGTCCTTGTCGAGATCGATATCCGTGACCTCGGCCAGCAGCTTGCGGCTGTTGGGGCCGGACAGGGTCATGGTCGCCCAGTGGTCGGTGACCGAGGTGAAGTACACCTTGAGTTCCGGCCATTCGGTCTGGTGGTAGATCTCCAGCCATTCCATCACCCGTGCCGCACCGCCGGTGGTGGTGGTCATCAGGAAGTGGTTGTCGGCCAGACAAGCGGTCACGCCGTCGTCGAAGACCATGCCGTCTTCCTTGCACATCAGGCCGTAGCGGGCCTTGCCCACGTCCAGTTTGGTCCAGGCGTTGGTGTAGACGCGGTTGAGGAACTCGCGGGCGTCCGGGCCCTGGATGTCGATCTTGCCCAGGGTCGAGGCGTCGAGGATGCCCACCGCGTTACGCACGGCCAGGCACTCGCGGGCCACCGCGGCATGCAGGTCCTCACCCTTCTTGGGGAAGTACCAGGGACGCTTCCACTGGCCGACATCTTCGAATTCGGCGCCGTTCTGCAGGTGCCACTTTTGCATCGCGGTGTAGCGCTTGGGCTCGAACAGCTCGCCACAGTGACGGCCGGCAAGTGCGCCGAAGGTCACCGGGGTGTAGTTCGGGCGGAACATGGTGGTGCCCATCTGCGCGATGCTGATGCCCATCGAACGGGCGGCGATCGCCAGACCGTTGATATTGCCCAGCTTGCCCTGATCGGTGCCGAAGCCCAGCGCGGTGTAGCGCTTGACGTGCTCGACCGACTCGAAGCCTTCGCGGGTGGCCAGCTCGATGCCGGCGGCGGTGACGTCATTCTGCAGGTCGACGAACTGCTTGGGCGCACGTGCCGTGGACTTGTCGTGGGGGATCTGGAACAGCGCGACGGCGGGCTCCTCGAAGCGCTTCTCGACCTTCGGCAGGCTGCCGGAGACCGCCTTGAAACCGGTTTCTGCGGCAGCCATGGCGCCGGACTCGAAGCCGTCGGCGATGGCGTCGCCAAGGCTGAACACACCATTCACCGCACCGGCGCAGAAGCGCTTCTGGAAGCCTTCGCCGGGGACGAAAGCGAGAATGTCTTCGCGCCAGGTTGGCCGGCCGCCAAGGTGCGAAGCCAGGTGCACCACCGGGCTGTAGCCGCCGGAGCTGACGATCAGGTCGCAATCGAGCACTTCGCCGGGGCTGGTGACTTTATGGCTGGCGATATCGATGGCGCAGATCCGCGCGCCAGTGACGCGCTTGCTGCCGCGCGCTTCGACCACCGCACTGCCGGCGAGAATCCGCACGCCACGCCGGCGCGCTTCCTCGACCCAGGCGCCGCGTGGATTGCTCCGCGCATCGGCTACTGCGACCACCTGATGGCCGACATCGAGCCAGTCGAGCACCACACGGTAGGCGTAATCGTTATTGGTCGACAGCACCAGCTGACGGCCCGGCGTCACGCCGTAGCGGCGCACATAAGTGGAGACCGCATCGGCGAGCATATTGCCCGGCACGTCGTTGTTGGCGTACACCAGCGGCCGCTCGTGGGCGCCGGTGGCCAGCACCACACGCTTGGCCCGCACGCGGTGCATACGCTGACGCACCATACCCATGGGCGCGACTTCACCGAGGTGGTCGGTGAGGCGCTGGTGAATGGTGAGGAAGTTGTGGTCGTGGTAGCCGTTCACAGTGGCGCGCGGCAGCAGGGTCACTTCCGGCATTTTTTCCAGTTCGGCGATGGCCTTGGCGGCCCAGTCGGCGGCGGGCTTGCCGTCGAGGGTTTCGCGGGTGCCGAGCAGGCTGCCGCCGAACTCTTCCTGTTCGTCGGCGAGGATCACCCGCGCACCGCTGCGACCGGCGGCCAGGGCCGCGGCCAGACCAGCGGGGCCGGCGCCGACCACCAACACGTCGCAGTGCTGATTGAGATAGTCGTAGCTGTCCGGGTCGTTTTCCTTGGGCGCGCGACCTAAACCCGCGGCCTTACGAATGTACTTCTCGTAGGTCAGCCAGAGGTTCTGCGGATACATGAAGGTCTTGTAGTAGAAGCCGGGCGGCATCATGCCGCCACCGACCTTACCGAGGATGCCCATCAGGTCGGTGTTGACGTTCGGCCAACCGTTCACGCTGTTGGCGGTGAGGCCGGCGTACAGCGCCTGCTGGGTGGCGCGCACGTTGGGGATCTGCGCGGCTT
>CAMPJN010000290.1 GCA_946886875.1 uncultured Pseudomonas sp. | reverse complement strand
GCCACGTTGGCGGCCAGCATGCACTCTTCGATCAGCTTGTGCGCATCGTTGCGCTGGGTCGGACGAATCTCCGAAATTTTGCGCCCGGCGCCGAAGATGATGCGGGTTTCCTGGGTCTCGAAATCGATGGCGCCGCGCTCGTGACGCGCCGCCAACAGCACCTGATACAGCGCGTAGAGCTGATTGAGATGCGGCAGTACCTCCTTGTACTCGCTGCGCAGCGCCTTGCCTTCGCTGGTTTTCGGCTGCTCGAGCATGGCACTGACCTTGTTGTAGGTCAGCCGCGCATGGGAGTGGATCACCGCCTCGTAGAACTGGTAGTCGGTCATCTTGCCGGTCTTGGAGATACTGATCTCGCAGACCATGGCCAGGCGATCGACATGGGGATTGAGCGAACAGAGGCCGTTGGACAACTCCTCCGGCAGCATCGGAATCACCCGCTCGGGGAAATACACCGAGTTGCCGCGCACCTGCGCTTCGGCGTCCAGCGCCGAATCGACCTTCACATAATGGGAAACGTCGGCAATGGCCACATAGAGTTTCCAGCCGCCGGAGAACAGGCGCCAGTTGCTGCCATTCTTCTCGCAGTACACCGCGTCATCGAAGTCGCGGGCATCCTCGCCGTCGATGGTGACGAACGGCAGGTGGCGCAGATCGACGCGCTTCTCCTTGTCCTTCTCCTCGACTTCCGGCTTGAGCTTGTGCGCCTCTTTAACCACGGCCTCGGGCCAGACATGGGGAATGTCGTAGCTGCGCAGCGCGACATCGATTTCCATGCCCGGCGCCATGTAGTTGCCGACCACTTCGACCACATCGCCTTGCGGCTGGAAACGCGGGGTCGGCCAGTGGGTGATCTTCACCTCGACGAACTGGCCCTGCTTGGCCCCGGCATTGCGCCCCGGCGTCACCAGCACTTCCTGCTGGATCTTCGGGTTATCGGCGACCACGAAGCCGATGCCGCTTTCTTCGTAGTAACGGCCGACGATGGATTCATGGGCGCGGGAAATCACCTCGACTATGCCGCCTTCACGGCGACCGCGACGGTCCAGCCCGGAAACGCGCGCCAAGGCACGGTCGCCGTCGAACACCAGACGCATCTGCGCCGGGCTTAAAAACAGGTCGTCGCTGCCGTCGTCCGGGATCAGGAAGCCGAAGCCGTCGCGGTGACCGCTGATGCGACCCAGAACCAGGTCCAGCTTGTCGACAGGCGCGTAGGTGCCACGACGGGTATAGATCAGCTGACCATCACGCTCCATCGCGCGCAGACGACGACGCAGCGCCTCGATCTGCTCTTCGGTGGTCAAACCGAACTCGTCGAGCAACTGTTCGCGATTGGCGGGCGAGCCGCGATCGGCGAGGTGCTGCAGAATCAGTTCACGGCTGGGGATGGGGTTTTCGTATTTTTCCGCCTCGCGAGCGGCCTCGGGATCGAGGGATTGCCAATCGGCCATTAGAGAGAATTCACCTTTTATATAAAAATTCGTTTTGCCATGCGCCTATTGAAGCGCGAAACCACTGTCCGGGTCAGCCCGGCGTGCAGAATAAAAATTTTCCGCAACAGGGGTTTACAAGCAAAAAGTCGATCCGTATTATGCGCGCCACAACGACGGCAAACGTAGTTGTAGTTGATAGCAAATGAGCGATCATTGCAATCAAGCCCAGATGGTGAAATTGGTAGACACGCCAGCTTCAGGTGCTGGTGACCTTACGGTCGTGGAAGTTCGAGTCTTCTTCTGGGCACCAATTCAAAAAACCGAGCCAAGTGCTCGGTTTTTTATTGCCTGCGATTTTTCTACCCGCAGCCCCAAAGCAACCCAGCAACCCGGAGCGCGCCGCCAGACGCCCTCCTGAGCGGACTCAGCTAAACCCGGAATTGCCCCAGACTGGCCTTGAGCTGCGCGGCCAAGCCATCCAGCACCCGGCCGCTTTGCGCCGTTGCCGCCACCGCCTCGGCGGCACGCTGCGCCTCAGCATGAATCACCTCGACCCGCCCGCGCACCGCATCGGCGCCCTCGGCCTGATGCGCCGACGCCGAAGTCGCCGCATTGATCGCGCCATGCACTTCCTCTACCGCCGCCTGCACCGCCTCCTGCACCCGTGCACTTTCGCGCAGGGCGGAAAGCCCACGGTCGGCCTGCTCGCTGGCCTGACCGATAGCGCCCACAGCCTCGCGCGCGCCCTGCTGCAAAGCACCGATATGCGCCTGGATATCGCCGGTCGACTGCTGGGTTTTGCTTGCCAGGGCCCGCACTTCATCCGCCACCACGGCAAAGCCACGCCCCATTTCCCCAGCCCGCGCCGCCTCGATCGCGGCGTTCAATGCGAGCAGATTGGTTTGCTCGGCGATGCCATGGATCACCGTCAAAACCACCTCGATCTGCTCGCTCTGCCGGGCCAGGCGCTCGATCACCGCCGCCCCGGCCTCCACGCTGCGCACCAATTCTTCGATAGCGCCGCCGACACGCTTGGCGATGGCCGCATTGTCGTCGGTCGATTGACGAATGGCCGCCACTCGGCGCAACGCCTCCTGCATCGCCTGGCTTTCGGCCTGAGCCTCATCGGCCATCTGCGCCAAAGCCTGTAAGCTACCGGCAACCTCATCGCGCTGACGCTCCGCGGCCGACTCAGCAGCGACACTGCGCGCCGCCAGGCTTTGGATCTCCTGACCGGTGCGCACCGCCACCTCGCCCGCCTCACGCACGATGGGTTGCAGCTTGGCGACGAAACGATTGACCGCTGCCGCCATCTCCCCCACCTCATCGCGACTGTTCAGCTCCACCCGGCGGGTCAGATCGCCTTCGCCTGCAGCCAGATCGTTCATCGCCGTGATCAGCAAGCGCAGGCGACTGAGCACCCGCCAGCCAAGTACCAGAGCCACCACCAATAAAGCCAGCAAGCCCACCACCAACAGCCCCACGGCAATCCGCCAGCGCAAACTGTCAGCCGCCGAGCGCACCGAGCTCAAGCTGTTCTGCGCCATACCCTCAGCGGCCTGCTGCGCATCGCTCAATCGCCGCTGCAGCGTGACCGTGCTGTCGCGCGCCGCACCGACCAAGCTGGCATCCACCAGCTCCCCCGCATTGTCCATCAGCGCCGCGAAGCGCTGATCCAACGCCTGCAGCTCCTGCTCCACCGCCGCCATGGACAAACCCAACTGGACCTTGCCGATCTTCGCCCCCATGGGATTGACATCGGCCTCGGCGATATAGACCTGCGGGTCGCGCGATGCCGCCTCGACCAGCTTATCCAACGGGGTATCGCCCTTGCCCGCCGCAACCAACTCGCGCACCCGGGCATCGCTGCGGTTGAAGCTACGGGTCAGACGCTTGCCCTCGGCGTCGTAATAAATCGCAAAAAGCACCGCCGGATCACGCTGTGCGATGCGCGCGAAAGCGGTCAACGCCGGCACGTCATTATCCCAGATAGCCTTAGGCGCCACCCCCGCCAGCAACAGCGCCAGCGCGCTACCGGACTGCTTGAGGTTCTGCTCCAGCACACCGCGCAATTGCGCCTGCTCGGCCTGCAGCCGTTCCGACAACGCCGCACCTAGGCTCTGCCGGGTATTCGCCGACAATGCGGTCAACCCCTGCACCACTTCACGCTCGGCCACACCCAGCTCATCGCCCAGACGCTGGCTGTCGCCCTGCAGGCGCGCCGCCAGGTCGGCCACCAGGTCGTCGACCGTCGTTCGGGTCATCCATACCGACACCAATACCTGGAGCACAATGGCCACCCCAAGCGCGATAAATACAGGACGTAGCAAGCGACTATGCAATAAAGAGAACAAGGCTCCACCCCTTCACAAACGAACTACCAATACTCATGAATCGGCCGACATACCTATAACTCTAGGCAACATTTGCACTTAAAAAGACAAAGGAGGCGCTAAAAACGAAAAAGGGCCGCCAATGGCGACCCTTCTTCGTTACCGCGCAGCCAATCAGGCAAACGGGTGACGCAGCACGATGGTCTCGTTGCGATCTGGGCCGGTCGAAATAATATCCACCGGCGCGCCAACCAACGCCTCCACGCGCTTGATGTACGCACGGGCATTTTCCGGCAGCTCTTCCAAGGTCTTGGCACCGAGTGTCGACTCGCTCCAGCCCGGTAAGGTTTCGTATACCGGCTGCAGCCCCAGGTAGCTGTCGGCGTCGGTCGGCGCATCGACCAGCACTTCGCCGTACTGATCCTTATAACCGGTGCAGATATTGATGCTCTCCAAACCGTCGAGCACGTCGAGTTTGGTCAGGCACAGACCGGAAATACTGTTGATCTCGATGGCGCGCCGCAGAATCACCGCATCGAACCAACCGCAACGACGAGCACGCCCGGTGGTCGCACCAAACTCGTGGCCGCGCTTGGCAAGGAAGGCACCGACATCGTCGAACAGCTCGGTAGGGAAAGGACCGGAACCGACGCGGGTGGTATAGGCCTTGGTAATACCCAGAATGTAATCCAGGTACATGGGACCGAAACCCGAACCAGTGGCGATGCCGCCGGCGGTGGTGTTGGAGCTGGTGACGTAGGGGTAAGTGCCGTGGTCGATATCCAGCAGCGAGCCCTGGGCGCCTTCAAACATGATGTCCTTGGACTCACGCCGCATTTCATGCAGCACCGCGGTAACGTCGGCCATCATCGGCTTCAGCAGCTCGGCGTACTCCATGCACTCGTCCAGGGTTTTCTGGAAATCGATGGCCGGCTCTTTGTAGTAATTGACCAACACGAAGTTGTGGTAATCAAGCAACTCACCGAGCTTGGCGGCGAAACGCTCACGATGGAACAGATCGCCAATACGCAGGCCACGACGGGCGACTTTGTCTTCGTAAGCCGGGCCGATACCGCGACCGGTGGTGCCGATTTTCAGATCACCACGGGCTTTCTCGCGAGCCTGATCCAGGGCCACGTGATAAGGCAGGATCAGCGGGCAGGACGGACTGATACGCAGACGCTCGCGCACCGGCACGCCTTTGTCTTCCAGCTTGATGATTTCACGCATCAGAGCATCGGGGGCGACCACCACGCCGTTGCCGATCAGGCACTGCACGTTCTCGCGCAGAATGCCGGAGGGGATCAGGTGCAGAACGGTTTTCTCGCCGTCGATGACCAGGGTATGACCGGCGTTGTGACCGCCCTGGTAACGCACGACGGCTGCAGCCTGTTCGGTCAGCAGGTCGACGATCT
>CAMPJN010000289.1 GCA_946886875.1 uncultured Pseudomonas sp. | reverse complement strand
GGGGTCGCGGGTTCGAGTCCCGTCCGCTGCGCCATTTTTCTCCTCGCTTCATCTCGCTACACCTCCCTTAGTTTTTTCCTCGCACTATCCGCACACCTTCCGGCTTTATCTTCTAAACACCTGAACTTATACACATTTCCTTGTTCGTATGGCGGTAGCCATTGATCGTAGCAGCCTGCTAAGCTCGCGACTTCACACGATTGCCCTAGGGCGCACCGAACAAGGAATAAGCATGAAACAGCATCGTTTAGCGGCGGCGGTCGCCCTGGTTGGCTTGGTTCTCGCGGGTTGTGACTCGCAAACCAAGGAAGTAAGCCTGGAGACCCCGGCGCAGAAGGCCTCCTACGGCATCGGCCTGAATATGGGCAAGAGCCTGGCTCAGGAAGGCATGGATGATCTGGACTCGAAAGCAGTAGCCCAGGGCATTGAAGATGCGATCGGCAAGAAAGAACAGCGCCTGAAAGACGAAGAGCTGATGGAAGCCTTCGCATTCCTGCAAAAACGTGCCGAAGAGCGCATGGTGGCCATGAACGAGGAGTCGGCCAAGGCCGGTAAAAAATTCCTCGAAGAAAACGCCAAGCGTGAAGGCGTGGTCACCACTGAATCCGGTTTGCAGTATGAAATCGTCAAGAAAGCCGATGGCGAGCAACCGAAAGCCAGCGACGTGGTGACCGTTCACTACGAAGGCAAGCTGACTGATGGCAGCGTATTCGACAGCTCCGTCGAGCGCGGCAGCCCGATCGAACTGCCGGTTAGCGGCGTGATTCCGGGTTGGGTCGAAGGCCTGCAATTGATGCATGTCGGCGAGAAGTACAAGCTCTATATTCCAAGCGAACTGGCCTATGGCGAGCAAAGCCCGACGCCGGCGATTCCGTCCAACTCGGTGCTGGTGTTCGAACTTGAACTGCTTGGCATCAAGGGCGCTGAAGAAGCCCCTGCCGCTGGCGAACCAGCTGACAAGGCCGCTGCCACCGAGCAGTAAACCGAGCCTTATCCACGGCGCCCCGTTTCGACGGGGCGTTGTCGTTTTTACGACAAATAATTAGCTGTGTCGGGGGTTGACTTGAGGCTCCGAAAGCATTGGAAGTGGCTGTGCGATGTTACGGTTATGCACATTTGTCGCAGTCCGCACATTGTATTGACGTGACAGACGGTATAAACCTTTTGCAATTTTTAACTTATTGATTTATATCGAATTTATTGGCTGGGCAAAAAATGCCCGATCTGTGCGGAAGCCGCATGGGCTGGGCGTTTGCTAGGCTAATGAAGAATCTGTTCACAAGGTTATCCACAGATTCAGTGGATAACTAGAAGCAGCCCAGTAGGTACGCGGGTTGAGGAGAATGAGCCATGAAAGCACCTTGGAATTTTTCTCGTTACCTGGCCTTGGCCCAGGGTTTTTTAAGTCGTGGACGGTTACCTTTTTTGCTCCAGGCGGTGATGCGCAAGAGTGACAAGCAGGGGCGTCGCTTTGCCAGCATCAAGGATGATTTGCTCCTGCTGCAGGGCTTGTGTGTGGCGTGGTGGCGTGGCGAGTATCGGGCCATCAGTCGCCAGGCTCTGTTGGCTGTGGTGGCGGGGCTGGTCTATCTGGTAACGCCTTTGGATGGTGTGCCGGATTGGTTGCTGGGTGTGGGCTTTATCGATGACCTGGCAGTGCTGGCCTGGGTGTTGCGCACCTGGAGCGATGAGCTGCAGGCATTCCGTGTCTGGCGCGATGCGCAGACGCCCGAGCATCTGGCGCGACTCGAACATCTACCGGAGCTGGATCAGGCTGAGGGTTGAGGGCCGGCGCACTGCCGTTCGGTGGGCCGTTTGAGCGCCCCCGCCGAGCCGAATCCTCAGCCGCGCGACCTGCATTCCCCGCACGAACAGGGGCAAATACGGCTGCGGCAGTAAGATCACGCCCTTTATGGTGCATGGCTGTTAAGATTGCCGCCTGCAAGGACGGAGAGGTAACGATGAAAGTGCAAGTGATCGAACGCGACGGCGAGCCGGAGTATGCGGTGCTGTCCTGGGCGGATTACCAAGGTTTATTGCAGGCCGCCGGGCGTAGCCTGGACAAGACTGAAGTCGCTCCTGCCAGCGATTGTTTGCCGTTGAGCGAACTCAAGCGGTTGCGTGAAGAGAAAGGTTTTTCTCAGGAACAGTTGGCGCGCACCGTCGGCATCAGCCCGCATTACCTGAATATGATCGAAAGTGGCGAGCGCGAGCCCGATGCGGCTATCCGCCGTTCGCTGGCCTGGCACCTCGGCGTTGCGGGCTGGGAGGCGAACTCTTGAGCGTGCGTATCAGCCGACAACATTGGCAAGCCCTGGTCGATGAGTTGGAGACCGCCCGCCGCCAGCGTCATCTGCTGACCTATCGCGCCTTGATCGAGCGTTTGGCGCTGCCCACCCCGGCGATGCAAACCCTGACCGCGGCTTTGGAACATCTGGCTATCCTCGACGCCCGGGCCGAGCGTCCGCTGCGCAGCGCGCTGGTCATCAGCCAGGGCGCCAGTCGCCTGCCCCGTACCGGCTTCTTCGACTGTGTGACGCGCCTGGGGCGCTTCAGCGGTGCCTCCGATGGCATCGCTGCGGCGTCCTGGCATGCCGCCGAGGTGGTGCGGGTGTTCGAGTTCAGTTATCCCGAAGAGGTTTAACGGCTGTTGCGATTGCTGCCCTGACGATAATCGGGCAGCGCCAACCTCACTGACTGGAAGCTCAATGCTGTTACATCTGCGTGCCCGTTTGACTTACGCCCTGGCCAGGCGGCTGTTCCACTGGTCCTGGTTGCTCAGGCAGCCCCGCGCGTGGCGCTGGATGGAAGGGCAGTTCGCGCGCATGGCCAACCTGGGCGATGTCGCGGCGCAGAGTTTCTATGGGCATATTCTGCTGTTTCGCGGTCAAGGCTTCGGCGCGCGGGAGGAGGGGGTACGTTTGCTGCGTCTGGCCGCCGACGCCGGCGATGGCAAATCCGCTTACCAATTGGGTGTGTTGAGTCTGGCCGGCGATAGCCGCCAAGCGCCGGATGGCGGCGAAGCGGCGCGTTACTGGAACCTGGCCGCGGCAGCCGGCCATCCACTGGCGGCGCAACGCCTGGCCGAACTCTATCGCCAGGGCGCGCCAGGTTTATCGGCCGATGCCGAGCTGGCCGCGCGGTTCGGCGAGCGGGCCCGCGAGTTAGGTTTTTAGTCCTTTATTCCACCCCGACAAATCCGCCGGTCTGGTGCTGCCATAGGCGCGCATAAAGACCGCCCTTGGCGATCAGCTCGCCGTGGCTGCCGCTTTCGACGATCTGCCCCTTATCGATGACCACCAGCCGGTCCATGCGCGCGATGGTCGACAGGCGGTGGGCGATGGCGATCACCGTTTTGCCCTGCATCAGGGTATCGAGGCTTTCCTGGATCGCCGCCTCGACTTCCGAGTCCAGCGCCGAGGTGGCTTCGTCGAGCAGCAGGATGGGTGCATTCTTCAGCAGTACGCGGGCGATGGCGATGCGTTGGCGTTGGCCGCCTGAGAGTTTGACCCCGCGCTCGCCGACCTGGGCATCCAGGCCCAGGCCGCCTTGGCCATCGTCGAGCAAGGGAATAAAGCCGTCGGCGCGGGCCTTGCGCGCCGCTTCCAGCAGCTCGGCATCGTTGGCGTCAGGTTTGCCATAGCGCAGGTTGTCGCGGATCGAACGGTGCAGCAGCGAGGTGTCCTGGGTAACCACGCCGATCTGCGCGCGCAAGCTTTGCTGGGTAACCTCGGCGATATTCTGCCCATCAATCAGGATGCGTCCATCCTGCAGGTCGTAGAGGCGCAGCAGCAGGCTGACCAGGGTCGATTTGCCCGCGCCGGACGGGCCGACCAGGCCGATCTTCTCGCCAGCATGGACCTTGAAATCTAGGCCGCCGATCACTCCCTCGGCTTTGCCGTAATGAAAGTGCACGTTATTGAAATGCACCGCGCCCTGGCTGACCACCAGCGGCTTTGCCTCTGCGCGATCGAGCACTTGGCGCGGCCGGGCGATGGTCTGCATGCCGTCGTGTACGGTGCCAACGTTCTCGAAGATGCCATTGACCACCCACATGATCCATTCGGCCATATTGTTGATCCGGATCACCAGGCCGACCGCCAATGCGATGGCGCCGGTACTGATGCTGCCTTGGCTCCACAGCCACAATGCCAGTGCCCCGGTGGCGCCGATCAACAAACCGTTGAGGCAGGTGACGGAAAAATCCAGTGCGGTGACGGTGCGGGTCTGGATACGCACCTTGGCGAGTACTTCTTCGATGCCTTCGCGGGCGTAGTTTTCTTCCTCCTGGGTATGGGCAAACAGCTTCAAGGTGGTGACATTGCTGTAACCATCGACGATGCGGCCCATCAATTTGGCGCGCGCAGCCGAGGCGATGCTGGAGCGCTGTTTGATGCGTGGCACGAAGTACCAGAGCGTCAGGCAATAACCGCCGACCCACAGCAGCAAGGGCACGACCAGCCGCGGGTCGGCCTCGGCAAATAAATAGAGAGCGCTGCCGGCATACACCAGCACATGCCAGAGCGCATCGACCACCTGCATCGCCGAATCGCGCAACGCCGGGCCGGTTTGCATGATGCGCTGGGCGATACGCCCGGCGAAGTCGTTCTGGAAGAAGCCCAGACTCTGCTTGAGCACGTAGCGATGGTTTTGCCAGCGGATCAGGTTGGTCAGGCTTGGTGAGATGGCCTGGTTGACCAGCAGATCATGCAGGCCGAACACCACTGGGCGGATGATCAGCGCCACCAACAACATCCATAGCAGCTCGTTGCGGTAGCGGCTGAAGAATTCGCCGCTCGGCGTGGCTTGGGTCATGTCGATCAGTTGACCGAGAAAACTGAACAGCGCCACTTCGATCAGCGCGGCGAGGAAGCCTACCACCATCACCGCAAGCATCAGTGGCCAGACCTGGCGCAGGTAGTGGGCGTAAAAAGGCAAAAGTGCCTGCGGCGGCTCGACGTCGGGGGCGGTTTTGAATACGTCGATCAGCGCTTCGAAGCGTTGGAACAACATGGGGCGGGCGTCCTGCCGAATGAGCGAGCAGGGATTCTACCGCTCACGTCGACGGTGCCGCCATGATGGGTTGCGCCGCGCATCAATGGAAGATTTGCCTGAACACCCTGTTGGCGGCTCGCCTGCGCGGGCCCCCCCCCCGGGCGACAAACCCATGGGGGGGGACGACAGCACGGCGTCCCGCGGGACCGTC
>CAMPJN010000288.1 GCA_946886875.1 uncultured Pseudomonas sp. | reverse complement strand
CACACCTTTCTTGGGCAAGCAAGAAAGGTGTGGCGCCCGTGAGGGGCGCAACCCAAACGTCCAGCACACGCATTAATGGGTCATGCCAAGCCATGGGCCGACACACAAACTTGCCAGTCCGGCATCAACCACAGCTTCCCCACAAAAATGCGATGAACCATAAGTTTTTGCTCTTATGCGGATCGGACATAACGGTTGGATAAATCTGTGTTTGGCGAACCCTGAAGCAATTCGAGGGGTCACAGCGATAAGGCCATGTCGTCTTGCGCCCTACCACCCAGCTAAGGATGCCGATCAATGCCCGAGGAGCCTTCAGTAACCGTCAACGCCGATGAAGTCGCCGCTTTCCGCGCCAGCGTCCTGGCCAAACTGACCTACGCCGTGGGCAAAGACCCCGAACACGCCTTCGATCACGACTGGTTCGAAGCCATCGCCCTGGCTACCCGTGATCGCCTGGTCGACAAGTGGATGGAACACACGCGCAAGATCTACCGCGAGGGCAAGAAGCGCGTTTATTACCTGTCCCTGGAATTCCTTATCGGCCGCTTGCTATTCGACAACCTGTGCAACCTCGGCATCCAGCATGTCGCGCGGGCGGCGATGGATGAGTTGGGCGTGGACCTCGATCGCATCCGCACGTTGGAAGCCGACGCGGCCCTTGGCAACGGCGGCCTCGGGCGCCTGGCCGCTTGTTTTATGGAGAGCATGGCGACTCTCGGGTTGGCCGCCCACGGCTATGGCATCCGCTATGAACACGGCCTGTTCCGCCAATCGATTGTCGATGGCTGGCAACTCGAGCAGACCGAGATATGGCTGGATTTCGGCAATCCCTGGGAGTTCGAGCGCCCCGAGGTCAGCTATCTGATCGGCTTTGGCGGCGGCGTTGCAGCCTCGCCCGCGACCCGCAACGAACCCAAGCAGTATTGGAACTGGGCCGAGGGCATCCGCGCCATCGCCTACGACACCCCCATCGCCGGCTGGCGTGGGGCCGGGGTCAACACCCTGCGCCTGTGGCGGGCGCGGGCGGAGAGCGACTTCCACCTGGAACGTTTCAATGCCGGCGACCATATCGGCGCGGTAGCCGAGGAAGCCCGCGCCGAGCGCATCTCGCGGGTGCTGTACCCGGCCGACAGCACCGAAGCCGGCCAGGAACTGCGCCTGCGCCAGGAATACTTCTTCGTTTCCGCTTCGCTGCAGGACCTGATGCGCCGCCATATCAATCAGCATGGCGATGTGGCCAGGCTGCCGGAGTACGCGGCAATCCAGCTCAACGACACCCATCCGGCAATCGCGGTCGCCGAGTTGATGCGTTTGCTCGTCGATGTGCACGACCAGCAGTGGGATAAAGCCTGGGAGATCACGGTCGCGACCCTGTCCTACACCAACCACACGCTGCTCCCGGAAGCCCTGGAAACCTGGCCGGTGGGCCTGATGGAGCGCCTGCTGCCGCGGCATATGCAGATCATCTACCTAATCAACGCCTACCATATCGATGCGCTACGGGCGCGCGATATCCATGACTTCGAGCTGCTGCGCGCGGTCTCCTTGATCGAGGAAGACAACGGCCGCCGGGTGCGCATGGGCAACCTGGCGTTTCTCGGCTCGCACAGCGTCAACGGGGTGTCCGGGTTGCACACCGACTTGATGCGCAAAACCGTTTTCGCCCATTTGCACTCGCTCTACCCGGAACGCATCAACAACAAGACCAACGGCATCACCTTCCGCCGCTGGCTCTACCAGGCCAACCCCGAACTCACCGCGCTGCTGGTCGAAAGCGCCGGCGAGGCCTTGCTTGACGATCCGCAACAACAGCTGCGCAGGATCGAAGCCTTTGCCGATAAGCCAGCGTTTCTCAGACGCTTCGCCGAACAGCGACAACTGAAAAAACAGGCATTGGTGCGCTGGGTCGAAGAGCGCATGAACATCAGCCTCGATCCCGAGGCGTTGTTCGATGTGCATATCAAGCGCATCCACGAGTACAAGCGCCAGTTGCTCAATCTGCTGCACACGGTGGCGCTGTACCAGGCCATGCGCGATGAGCCCACCACCGACTGGGTGCCGCGGGTGAAAATCTTCGCCGGCAAGGCCGCCGCCAGTTATCACCAGGCCAAATTGATCATCAAGCTGACCAACGACATCGCCCGCACCGTCAATGACGACCCGACCGTGCATGGCCGCCTGAAAGTGGTGTTTCTGCCCAACTACAACGTCAGCCTGGCGGAAACCATCATCCCCGCCGCCGACCTCTCCGAGCAGATATCCACCGCCGGTCTGGAAGCCTCGGGCACCAGCAATATGAAATTCGCCCTCAATGGCGCGCTGACCATCGGCACCCTGGACGGCGCCAATGTGGAAATGTCCGAATTGATTGGCGCGGAGCACATGTTCATCTTCGGCATGAGTGCCGCCCAGGTGCAGGCGCGCAAGCGCGCTGGCGCCTACAACGCCGAAGCGATAGTCGCAGCCTCACCGCGCCTGCATGAGGTGCTGCAGGCGATCCGCAACGGCGTATTCTCACCGGATGACCCTAACCGCTACAGGGCACTGGTGGACCACCTGATCGCCCACGATACTTACTTCGTCTGCGCCGATTTCGATGCCTATTGGCAAACCCACCGCCGAGTCGCGGCCTATTGGCGCACGCCTAAACTCTGGTGGCGCTCGGCGGTACTGAACACCGCGCGGGCGGGTTGGTTTTCATCCGACCGCACCATTGGCGAATACGCCCGCGAAATCTGGAAAGTGCTCGACTGAGCGCGCCAGCACAGGATATTTCAGGAGAGCCCGATGCAGCACTACCGCTACCACGACAGCCCACTCGGCCGCCTGCTGCTGGTCGGCAATCACGCCGGGTTGTTGCAGGTCTCGATGGATATCGACGGCAAACCCTGGCGCATCGATCCACTGTGGCAAAGCGCGGACGCCGAGTTGGACGAAGTTTGCCGGCAACTGGACGCCTATTTCGTCGGCAGGCGGCGGACCTTCGATCTGCGTCTAGCGCCCCGGGGGACGGAATTTCAACAGGCGGTCTGGCAGGCGTTGCTGACTATTCCCTTCGGCCAGACCAGCAGTTACAGCGCCCTGGCCGCGCAAATCGGCCGGCCGAACGCCATGCGTGCGGTCGGTGCAGCGAATGGCGCCAACCCGATTGCGGTGATCATCCCCTGCCACCGCGTCATCGGCCGCGACGGTAGCCTCACCGGTTATGCCGGCGGCCTCCCGCGTAAAACCTTGCTGCTGCAACTCGAAGGTGCCCGGCTGCCGCAACAGGCCGAGATGGCGCTATAGCACTCGCGGGCGACCGTAGGTTGGGTCGGGCCGCCCTTGAAGGCGCTGAAGCATCGCGGCTAAAGCCCCTCCCACGGAAAGCGAGACGCTAGAACCTGATATTGCCCCGCGGTCCAAGCAAGGCCCAGATGATCAGGCCCAGGACCGGCAAGAACAGGATCAACAAGACCCACAGAACCTTCTTGCCGACCTCGCTGTTGCTTTTGACCACGTTGAGAATGGCCCAGATATCCAGCGCCAAAATGATCAGTCCGAATAGACCGCCAAATAAATCCATGGTGATGCTCCTTTAGCTCTCGGCATGCATGAGCGGGTGCTCACAGCTTGCAGCGTAGACCGGCTGGCGAATGCCGCGGTTCAGGGGTGAGATCGGCGCTAGCGCGGCTTGGTTCCTTCGTCGTGCCCGATCAATCGTCCAGGCCGGGAAACTCCCTGGCGATGGGGTCGCCGGTGAACTGCTCCGCCGCGTGCGGCGCGTTGAATACGCGAAGCGTGACGAAATGCGGATGCTCGCCGATATCGAACCAGCGCTTTATGCCGGCGGGAATAACGATCAGGTCGTTCTTCTCGCACAACACCGCGTACACGTAATCCTCGATATGCAAATTGAACAGGCCACGACCGGCGACGAAGAAACGCACCTCGTCCTCAGCGTAGCTATGTTCTTCGCGACGTTCGGCGCGCAGCTCGGCGGCGTGCGGCTCACGGTTATCCAGGCGTACGACCTCGACATGGGCTAAATCGCGCTCGGCCATCAGACTGTCGAGCTGCGCGCGATAGGCGCCGATCAGTTGCTCCTGGCTGGCGTCTGGCGCCAGTGGCGTGGCGGCCTGCCAACGCTCGAAGCGCACGCCGAAATCGGCGAGGGTGCTGGCGATATCTTCGATATGGGTCAGCACCTTGTTCGGCAGATCGGCTGAGGTCTGGTGGTAAACGGTCAAACTGCTCATGCTCAGGACTCTCGTAGGGTCGGGGCGTCAGGCGGATTATTCAATCAGCGGGTTGGGGCCGCTCATCGCGGACATAGACGAAGGTTATATAAGCGGCAAGCAGAACCACCAGGCTGGCGATGGCAAAGGTCCAAGCCGGCCCGAGAGTACTCCAACTGTAGCCGGAATAGAGCGCGCCCAGGGCGCCGCCGACCCCGGCCAAAGCGGCATACAGCGCTTGACCCTGGCCTTGCTGGCGGTCGGCGAAGCTGCGCTGCACGAAGTGGATGGCAGCGGCGTGAAAACTGCCGAAAGTCGCCGCATGCATCAACTGGGCGAACAGCAATACCGGCAAGTGATGGGCCAGATTGCCCAGCAGCAGCCAACGCACCGCGGTGATCAGAAAACTCGCCAACAACACGCTGCGCAGCGAATAGCGCGCCAGCAACTTGGCCATCACCATAAACAGAACGATTTCCGCCAACACCCCGAGCGCCCAAAGCTGGCCGATCAGGCCGCGCGAATAGCCGAGGCTTTCCAGATGCAGGCTGAGAAAGGTGTAGTAGGGACCGTTGCTCAGCTGCATCAAACCGACGCTGAGGTAGAACGCGAGAATCCCCGGGCGGCGCAGTTGCCGGATAAAACCGCCCTCGCCCACAGTATTCGGGCGCATTTGCGGCTGGGCGTTGGGCACCCACCAACTGCTAAAGACGATACCGGCCATGATCAGGATCAGCGCCCAGGGATAAGCATCCAGACTGATCGACTCGAAAAACCTTCCCAACCCCACCACCGCGACTATAAAGCCGATGCTGCCCCACAGACGGATCTGGCTATAACGCGCGGCCTGCTCGCGCAGATGCGCCAGGGTGATGACCTCGAACTGCGGCAGCACCGCATGCCAGAAAAACGCATGCAGGGCCATGATCAACGCCAGCCAGGCATAGCTCTGGCTGATAAAGATGCCGGCGAAACACAACAGGGTGCAGAACGCACCGA
>CAMPJN010000287.1 GCA_946886875.1 uncultured Pseudomonas sp. | reverse complement strand
TGGCGCGGGTCGGCAACCTCTATGTCAACCGCAACCAGATCGGCGCGGTGGTCGGCGTGCAACCGTTCGGCGGTTGCGGCCTATCCGGCACCGGGCCGAAAGCTGGTGGCCCGAGCTACCTCCTGCGCTTCGTCAACGAGCGCACCACCTCCGTCAACACCACCGCGGTGGGCGGCAACGCCTCGCTGCTGTCGTTGGGCGACGAGTAACCCTGAGTTCAGGGACGTGCTGGCAAAGCACGTCCCGCCAGCGATCTTGCATGCGTGCGTGCGCTCGATCGTCGGTTCAAGGCAGTGGCCGCCTAACGCGGTCGCTTAAAACTAGAGTCACGGCCCGAGCCGTGCCAACACGAGAACAACAAGATGAGTGAGCAGAACGTTTTTGTTGTAGGGGTGACCTTCGTTGTCTACCTGATACTGATGCTGTGGTTGGGCCTGGTGGCCTACAAACGCACCAGCAATTTGTCCGATTACATCCTTGGCGGCCGTTCCATCGGCCCGACCACCGCTGCCTTGTCGGCCGGTGCGTCGGACATGAGTGGCTGGCTGTTGCTGGGCCTGCCGGGCTATGCCCTGGTAGCCGGTTTCGAAGCCACCTGGATCGCCATCGGCCTGCTGGCTGGTACCTGGTTGAACTGGCTGTTCGTTGCCCAGCGCCTGCGCGTTTACTCGCACACGGCGAATGACTCGGTGACCATGCCGTCGTACTTCGAAAATCGCTTCAACGACAAATCCCGCGCCCTGCGCGTGGTGTCGGCGCTGATCATCCTGACCTTCTTCCTGTTCTACACCAGCTCCGGCCTGGTGGCTTCCGGCAAGTTGTTCGAAACCGTGTTCGGCCTGAGTTATCCGGTCGCCGTGGTGATCGGTACCTTGGCCGTAGTCTCCTACACCCTGTTCGGTGGCTTCCTCGCCGTAGCCTGGACCGACGTGGTGCAAGGTTTGCTGATGGCCGCTGCGCTGGTGCTGGTACCGGTCTTCGCGCTGAATGCCGTGGGTGGCGTGGATGCCGCACACCTGGCCATCGCCGCGAAAAACCCGGAACTGTTGACCTTCTTCAACGATGCCAAAGGCCAACCCCTGGGCATCATCGCAATTCTCTCGCTGCTCGGTTGGGGCCTGGGTTATTTCGGTCAGCCGCACATTCTTGCCCGTTTCAAGGCGATCTCCGACGACAAGGACATGCCGACCGCCCGTCGCATCGCCGTGAGCTGGACCGCCCTGACCCTGATTGCCGCACTGGCCATCGGCTGGGTTGCCGTGGGTTACTTGGAAACCGATCTGGCCGACGCTGAAACCGTGTTCATGGTTCTGGTCAACAGCCTGTTCCACCCGGTAGTGGCCGGTATCCTGATGGCCGCCGTGCTGGCCGCGATCATGTCCACCGCCGACTCGCAACTGCTGGTCAGCTCCTCGGCCCTGGCCGAAGACTTCTACAAGGCGATTCTGAAGAAGGATGCTGGCGACGCCGAGCTGGTATGGATCGGTCGTGGTGCCGTGGTACTGATCGCGGTGATCGCCCTGGTGCTGGCGTTGAACCCGGATAACACCGTATTGGGCCTGGTGTCCTACGCCTGGGCCGGCTTCGGTGCCGCCTTTGGTCCGGCCATCCTGCTGTCGCTGTATTGGAAGCGGATGAACCGCAACGGCGCTCTGGCCGGCATCATCCTCGGCGGCGTGACCGTGGTGGTCTGGAAGCAGCTGGCCGGTCTGGGCGGCGTCTTCGGCCTCTACGAAATCATCCCCGGCTTTATCCTGGCAAGCATCGCGATCATCGCCGTCAGCCTGCTCACCGAAGAGCCCGAAGCGGCCCTGCAAGCGCAGTTCGCCGACGTCGAGCGCAAGCTGGCTTGACCCCATTACCCTGCCCACAGTCGGTCGTCTGTGGGTAGGTATCGCCAGCCGGGATTCATTTGCTGATGCCCGGCTGGGCGATTCCCCACGACCCGATAGTGCTTCGCCGGTTCATGCCCCAGGGTGTGAACCGGCTTTTTTTTGCCTGGAGAAAAGTTACGGCGCGGCGTTTATATCGATGCGCCGCCAGCGCGCTTCGGCCAGGCTGTACAGCGCGAACGCCAATAAGCCGAGGCCGATGGCGAGCAACAACCAGGTGCCTGAAGGCATGGCCTGCAGCGCTTGCAGCACTTGCTTGAGCCCCGGCGGATCGGTCGCCTGGTAATTGTGCGCGCCGGAGAACAGCAGCATCGCGATGATCAAAAAGGCGCAGCCACGGGCCAGCAGACCGAGGCGGGAAATGGGGATAACCCAGCGCATGACCCGCTCATCGGCTTGAAAATAACGTTGGAAATTGGCCCGCCAAGCTTTGATCAGGTGCGCCAGGCCGACGCCCAAGGGCACCAACGCCATGGCCTGCACCAGCAGGTTGGCATGGTCCCAACTGAGCAGGCGTTGCAGGCTGTCCTTGCCGCCTGAGCTGGCGCTATCGGGCACGGTTATCAGCAGGCTCAGGGCGAACAGCGCCAGCAGCGCATGCACCACGGCGCTACCGATCAATCCGGTGCGAATCAGCAAGCCCTTGGCATCGCGGCCATGACCGTCGGTATCGCCGATGGCCTGGGTCAGGCGCCAGGCACTGAAGGAAAGCAGCCCGAGCAACATCACCCACAGCAGCACTTCGCCGAAGCTTTCGTCGAGAATCTTGCGCATCGCGCCTTCGCTATCGACCGCCTGACCCGCGCCCAGGGCGGCGCTGATGGCGAAGAAACCGACAATCACATACACGGCACCGCGTGCCGCATAACCACTGCGCGCCAGCCAGGTAACAGCGCGATTCACTGTCATCGCCCAGGGCCTCTTTTATCGTTGTTGTAGGTATGGATAGAGGCGCAAGTCCACGGGGGAGTTCAGCTTGGCTGACAAATGAACGGGCCCTGGCGACCGAGCGCGGCGCTTTGCTGTTCGCTCTGGCATCATGCAAAAAACACCAGGGATGCTCGTTATGAATGCCAATCAAGCTCCAGTCCAGGTTCCGCTGCTGTTGGGCATGATGCGCCTGCACGATTACCCCGAGCTGGCCACGCCGCAGGCGCTGTTGGGTTTTATCGAGCGCTGCGTGGAGCAAGGCTTGAATGCCTTCGATCACGCCAATATCTACGGCCAGGGCAGCTGTGAAGCGCGCTTCGGCGAGGCGCTGCGGCTCAGGCCGCATATACGTGAACAGCTGCAGCTGATCAGCAAGGCCGATATCGTTCTGGCGCCGCAGGACGTGTCGCGCTGGCAGGTCAAGCACTACAACAGCGGTGCGACGCACCTGCGCGATTCGCTTGATGCATCGCTCAAACGCCTCGGCGTCGAGCGCCTGGATGGCTTCCTGTTGCATCGCCCCGATCCGCTGATGCAGGCCGAGGAAACCATTCGCGTGCTGCAGGAGATGCTCGAAAGCGGCAAGGTCGGTTGGCTCGGCGTATCCAATTTCCTGCCGCAGCAATGGCAGCAGCTGGCGCGCGAGTTGCCATTGCGTTGCAACCAGATCGAGCTGTCGCTGCTGGCTCAGGATGCGGCCTGGGATGGCCAGTTGCAGGCGATGCAGGGCGCCGGCTTGCAGGCGCTGGCCTGGTCGCCATTCGCTGGCGGGGCGTTTCCGCTGGCGTTGCAGCAAGCACTGGAAGCGGTTGCCGATACGCTCGGCGCCACTGCCGATCAGGTCGCCCTGGCCTGGTTGCGTCGTTTGCCCGGCGCGCCGGTGCCGATTATCGGCAGCTTGCGCTGGTCGCGTATCGAAGCTGCCTTGGCCGGCGCGCAACTGCACCTGGATGCGCCGACCTGGTTCCATCTGGCGCAGGTGGCGCGCGGCTACGAGGCGCCCTGAAGCCGCTCAGTGCGCGAATCCAGCAAGCCCAGGCCAGCCAGCAATGCGCCTTGCCGCGATGCCCTGGTCATTTGCGCTCAGTGCAACGGGCTGGCCGGATAGTGACGGCGCCGGGTGGCCTGCATCTGCGCCTGCTTGTCCAGGCGTGCGGTGATTTCCTCCAGCGTCGCCAGCAGCGGCTGTTGACCCTGCAGCATGGGCTTCAGGCGGGTCTGGAACAGCGCCCAGAAGCGCTTCATCTCAGGCAGGTCGGGCATGATTTCGCCCTGGGCGGCGGAGCTGTAGGTGTGGGCGATCAACGGGTCTTGTTGCAGGCTTTGCAGCAGTTCCAGGTTGGCCACCGCGCCGAGCGGTTTGTCGGCGTCGATGCTGCGCAGCCCTTCGGCGCTGGTCAGGTAGTCCTCGAGAAAACGCTGCGCTTGCTGCTTGTTGGGACTGTGGGCATTGACCGCCGCGGCGACTATGCCGACAAAGGGTTTGCCCGGCTGCTCGGTGGTGATGCCGGGCACATAGTCGATGGCGAAAGGGATGTTGGCAGCGCGCAGCTCGTTCCACACCCAGGGGCCGTTGATGATCATGGCCACTTCGCCGGCCTTGAAGCCGTTCATCATGCTGTCGTAATTGGCCTCGCGCGCCAGCACGCCGCTATCGAGCAGGCTGCGGATCTGCTCGAAGCCGGCTAGGGCGCCGGCATTGGTGATGCCCGAGTCGGCGAGATCATAGAGGCCGTCGCGTTTGTTCAGGCTGTAACCGCCACTGCCGGCGATCAGCGGCCAGGAGAAATACAGATTGTTGTAATCCCACTCGATGGCGCGCTTGCCCTGGGCGCGCAGGCGGCTGTCCAGCTCGACCACCTCGGCCCAGGTGCGCGGCGGCTTTGGCACCAGGTCCTGGTTGTAGATCAGGCTGACCACTTCGGTGGACAGCGGGTAGCCATAGATGCGCTTGGCCACGCTCACCGCTTCCCAGGCGAAGGCCGGTGCGCGTTGCAGGGCTTCCTGGCCAGGTGTCAGGTCGGCGAGCAGACCGGCATCGATCCAGGAGCCGAAGCGGTCATGGGCGAAGATCACGATATCCGGACCCTTGGCGGTGCCGGCCTGGCGGTCGTAGCGCGCGGCCAAATCATCCGGGGTGGCGACTTCGACGGCGATACCGGTATCGGCCTGGAAGCGTTTGCCAACCTCGGCAATGCCGTTGAATCCTTTGTCCTGGCTGACCCAGACCAGCAGCGTGTCACGCTCGAAAGCCCAGGCGGAAGTGCTCAGGCAGCACAGCAGCGACAGGGCTGCGGCCTTCAGCAAAGCGTTCATATAAATTCTCGCAATGACAGGCCAGGCGTTGTGGCCCGGTACGGTGATGGCCCGGCACATGCTCCCCTCTCCCTCGGGAGA
>CAMPJN010000286.1 GCA_946886875.1 uncultured Pseudomonas sp. | reverse complement strand
CAAGGACCCCAGCGGGCCGGCGACCAGCGCCAGAGCCAGGCCGGCGAACAAAGCGTTGAGGAGAAAATCAGCCATGATTGCAGCCATCTCCATGGATATGCGGGCGAACCGGACCCTTTATGCTCAGGCCGCCAGCAGCCTCGTCGACCACTTCGCCATGCAGGTCGTGGGCGTGGTCGTGACGGTGGTGGTAGATCGCCAGGCTCTTGGCGTCCTGGCCGAACAGCTCGACGAACGCCGGGTCGCCACTGACCTGCTCCGGGTGGCCGGAACAGCAGACATGGCGATTGAGGCAGACCACCTGATCAGTGGTGCTCATTACCAGATGCAGGTCGTGGGAGACCATCAACACGCCGCAGCCATGGCGGTCGCGCAGCTGGGTGATCAAGCGATACAGCTCGGCCTGACCGGCAACATCGACGCCCTGCACCGGCTCGTCGAGCACCAACAGTTCCGGCTTGCGCAACAAGGCGCGGGCCAGCAGCACGCGCTGCAACTCGCCGCCGGAAATGCTCTGCAACGGACTGTCGATCACCTGCTCGGCACCGACCTCGGCCAGCGCCGCCTGGGCATGGGCGCGCTGCACCCCCGGCACCAAACGCAAAAAACGCAGCACACTGAGCGGCAAGGTGGCATCCACGTGCAGCTTCTGCGGCATATAGCCGATGCGCAGCTTGGGCTTGCGCCAGACGCTGCCGCTATTGGTCTGCAGCAAGCCGAGCACGGCGCGCACCAGGGTGGTTTTGCCGGCGCCGTTGGGGCCGATCAGGGTGACGATTTCTCCCGACCTGACGCTCAATTGCACGTCCTGTAGCACGGCCTGGCCGGCGAAGGTCACGCCCACCCCGGCCAGACGGATCAACTCGTCGCTCATTCGGCCTCCCGGCAGCCGGAGCACAGGCCGACCACTTCCACGGTCTGGCTTTCCACTGCGAAGCCGACGTTGGCCGCGCTGGCGACTATCGCATCGCTGATCGTCGCCTGCTCCAGTTCGATCGCCGCATGGCAACCGCGACAGATCAGGAACTGGCCCTGGTGGGCATGCTCCGGGTGACTACAGCCGACGAAGGCGTTGAGCGAGGAGATGCGGTGCACCAGGCCGTTTTCCAGGAGGAATTCCAGGGCGCGATAGACGGTTGGCGGCGCGGCGCGACGACCGTCGTGCTCGCTCAACACACCGAGAATGTCGTAGGCACCGAGCGGTTTGTGGCTCTGCCAGACCAGTTCCAGCACGCGTTTGCGCAGTGCCGTCAGGCGCAGGCCCTGGCGCGTGCAGATGCTCTCCGCCTCGGCGAGGGCGTTATGCACGCAGTGCGAATGATCGTGGGGGCGCGAGGCCAGGGGCGGCTGAGTCATGGGCAACGACGAGAGTGATGAGAGACGTTATTATATTACCCGTTCCTTCCTGCCCGAGTATTCTCCGTGTCGCGTCTTTTTTCCGCCTTTACCCTGTTCCTGCTCGCCCTGCCCAGCACCCTTGCCCTGGCCGAGGTGCGCGTGCTGACCAGCATCAAGCCGTTGCAACTGATCGCCGCCGCGGTGCAGGACGATCTAGGCAAGCCGGAGGTACTGCTGCCGCCGGGCGCCTCACCACACCACTATGCGCTGCGCCCGTCCGATGTACGCAACGTGCGCGACGCCGAGCTGCTGTACTGGATCGGCGCCGATCTGGAGAGTTTTCTGCCACGGGTATTGGCCGGGCGCAGCAAGCCGCATGTGGCGGTGCAGAACATACCGGGCATGAGCCTGCGCCATTTCGGCGACAGCCCGGAGGCGCATAAGCAGGAGAGCGCGGCTCACGACGAGCACGGGGATCATGACGAACATGAAGCTGAAGAGGCCGCCGACGAGCACGATCACGACCATCGCCCCGGCACCCTCGATGCGCATTTATGGCTGCTGCCGGCCAATGCCCGGGTAATCGCCGAGAAGATGGCCGTCGATCTGGCTGCCGCCGACCCAGCCAACGCCGCACGCTACCGGGCCAATGCTCAGGCGTTCGGCGAGCGCCTGGCAGCCCTCGATGAGCGCTTGAAGAGCCGCCTGTATGACCTTAAAGGCAAACCCTATTTCGTCTTCCACGAAGCCTATGACTATTTCGAAGCCGCCTATGGCCTAGAACACGCCGGGGTGTTCAGTGTTGCCAGCGAAGTGCAGCCGGGCGCACGCCATGTCGCGGCAATGCGCGAACGCCTGCAACAGGCCGGGCCGACCTGCGTATTCAGCGAACCGCCGGTGGCCCCTCGCCTGGCCAAAACCCTGACCGCCGGTCTGCCAGTTACCCTGGCCGAACTGGACGCCATGGGCGGCGCGCTGCCGGTGGATGCCAGCGCTTACGAAACCCTGCTGGAGAATCTGGCCGACGAGTTGGCGGGGTGTTTGGAGGGGCTGTAGCAAGCCACTTCTGCGCTTATCCAGCTAGAGTGAGTGATGTAGTTTCAGACCGAACGCTTCGCTGCTGCCGTTAGGAGGCGTTAAACTTATCCGCATCCAAACCGGAGGTTTGCCATGAGCGTTCAGCTTTCCCCCATCGTTTCGGAGTTCGAGACCGAAGAGCAAGCGGCCAGCTATGACCGCTGGTTCCGCGCCAAGGTGCAAGCCGCGCTTGACGAACAAGGCCCCAACATTCCGCACGATCAAGTCATGGCCGAAGCTGAAGCCATCATTAGCGAGGCTGAAGCGCGAGGTCGCGGTTGATGCTGCCAGTCGTCTGGCGTAAGTCAGCGAGGGCAGGCCTGCTTGAGATCATTCGCTACATCGCCAACGAAGACCCACATGCGGCCCGGCAGCTCAAGGAGCGACTGGAGTCCGCGGTACTCCCCCTCTCAGAACATCCCTATCTGTATCGCCCTGGCCGAGTTCCCGGCACGCAGGAAATCGTAGTCCACCCCAACTACCTGGTGATCTACCGCGTCGCCGCCGAGTACATCGAGGTTGTGAGCGTTCTGCATGCTCGCCAGGAGTACCCCTAGCAGGCCGGCGGTGTTAGGAAACATCGCCAGCAAAGACTTGAAGGTGCCCCACACCCTTCAACCCGCCCGCAAACTCAACAAGGTATGACCAAGGCCGATATCGTCGATATCTTCGGCCACCACAAAGCCGGCTTCTCGCACGATGGCGATAAAGTCGTCGCTGCGATAGAAGCGGCTGTTGCCGTTGGCCAGGCAGGTGAAATACAGCGAGGCGGCATTGAGGCTGTAGGTGGCGGCCTCGAATTGCTGGCGGTCGCAGAACATTTCCAGGATGTAGACCTTGGCATCGGCGCGCATGGCGGCGCGTACCCGGCGCAGAATGCCGAGAATTTCCATGGGCGCGAAGCAGTCGAGAAACTGACTCATCCACCAGATATCCGCGTCCTGGGGCAGACTCTGCTCGGGGTCGAGGATATCGATCGGATGGCCCTGCACGCGCCCGGTAAAACCGGCTGCATGGATGTTACTCAGGGCCATATCCAGCTGCCCCGGCAGGTCGACCAGGGTGATCTGCACATCGGGGTCGTGCTTGCAGCATTGCAAAGCCCACTTGCCAGTATTGCCGCCGATATCGACCAGGCGTTGCGGGCGCTCGGCCAGGACCCGCTGCACCAGCTCGGGGAAGGCCCGGTCGCTGTAGTAGTGATCGAAGCTCAGCCAGCTTTGCCGGGCTTTTTCCGGGATGCGCGAGAGGCCCTCATAGATGGTCTGCCAGTCGCCGAACTCCTTCAGCCCGGCCGGTTTGCCCGTGCGAATGGCCTCGGTCAGGTGGCTCATGGCGCGGTAGCAGACGTCGGCGGTGAAATCCATATTGGCGCGGGTCATGCCGTCATGCAGGATGAAATGGCCCAAGCGTGCCAGACAATAATTGGCGCCGTCCTCGGTGACGATGCGCGCACTGAGCGCCATATCGAGCAGCACCTTGACCCCGTATTCGCTGACGCCGCTACGCTCGGCGATCGCCGTCGCCGGCAAACCGGCATCGCCGGCCCGCTCGAGCACCTCGAGAACACCCAGGTCACGCAAGCTCAGCGCGGTTTGAAAAGCGATGGGCGCGAACGCCAGACGCTGCGCTTCCTCCTTGGCCTGCAGGGCGGAAAGAGGGTCATGCTGGTACCACTTCGACATGGGTGCTCCAGTTGTGAGGGGCCAGAACTATGGAAACTACGCAGGGCCAACCTCGGACAGCGCGATTATGCGGGGTTATTCGCAGCAGTTCGCAACAATCTATAACTCACCCGGCGCTTTTACGCAGGAAAGCCTACCCGGTCATGTCTTAGTGCGCATTGACCGCCGACAGTTTCAGCATAAGCGTCTATCTGTCTAAAGCGGCGGCACTGCCCTATAGTCCGGCGTTATCGACGCCACTGCCGGTACACCAGGATAGGCCCGCATGCTGACCATTGAACGCATCTACCCCAAGCAACTCGACCAGACCAATAGCGACGACCAGAACACCCTGCGCATTCATATGCAGCGCTATCGCTTCGCCGCCGCCTGCCTGAGCGGCGAGCGCGTGCTCGATATGGCCTGCGGCTGTGGTTACGGCACCGCGCTGCTGGCCGAACTGCATCCGGACAAGACGGTGGTTGGTGTAGATATAGACCCGGCGGCCATCGCCTATGCCCAGGAACACTATCGCCTGCCGAACCTCAGCTACCAGTGTGCCGACGCGCAAAGCTTCAGCACCGAGCAGCCGTTCGACAGCATCGTCAGTCTGGAGACCATCGAGCATCTGCCCAACCCGCAGCGGCTGGTCGGCAACTATGCGACCCTTTTGGCTAAACATGGCCAGGTGATCGCTTCGGTGCCCATCACTCCGACCCTGGATGGCAATCCGCACCACCTGCACGACTTCAGCAAAGCCTCGTTCTTCGGGCTGTTCGACGCCCACGGCTTGCGCCCGGATCAGCAGTTCGAACAGATCCAATGGTGGCAATTCAAGGGCTTGTTTTCCAAGCGTGCGGTCAAGCAGCACCGCTCCGAAGGGGTCGGCAATGCGGTGCTGCAGTACTACCGCCAGCACCCCTTCTATCTGCTGCGTCGTCTCGGCTCGATGCTGCGCTATGGCTTCAGCAATCGCTATCTGACCTGCAATTTCAAGCCGGCCAACCAGGGTTAGCCGATCCGGTTAGCAGACCGTTGAAAACGTAGGCGAGGCAGGCAAGACAAGGCAAAAACAGGCGAGGAAGCGGAGTTTACTGCTGTAAATGAGCATTCCGAGCCTGTTTTTAACGCAGTATTGCCAACG
>CAMPJN010000285.1 GCA_946886875.1 uncultured Pseudomonas sp. | reverse complement strand
CACATCTATGCCTTCACCGCGAACTGCATGTGCATGATGGTCAACGGCAACCACAACGTGCTGATCACCAATCCGCGCGATATCGCGGGTTTCGTCAAGGAACTCGGCAAGTGGCAGTTTTCCGCGCTGCTCGGCCTCAATACCTTGTTCGTCGCGCTGATGGACCACCCCGAATTCAAGAACCTGGATTTCTCCAAGCTCAAGGTCACCAACTCCGGCGGCACCGCTCTGGTCAAAGCCACCGCCGAACGTTGGCAGGCCATGACCGGTTGCTCGGTGGTGGAAGGCTATGGCCTGACCGAAACGGCGCCAGTGGCCAGCACCAACCCTTACGGGGACAAAACCCGCCTGGGCACGGTCGGCATTCCGGTGCCGGGCACCTTGTTCAAGGTCATCGACGACGACGGCAACGAACAACCACTGGGCGAGCGCGGCGAGCTATGCATCAAAGGCCCGCAGGTAATGAAAGGCTACTGGCAGCGCGAGGAAGCCACCGCCGAGGTGCTCGATAACGAAGGCTGGTTCAAGACCGGCGATATCGCGGTGATCGACCCCGACGGCTTCGTGCGCATCGTCGATCGTAAGAAGGACATGATCATCGTTTCGGGTTTCAACGTGTACCCCAACGAGATCGAAGATGTGGTCATGGCCCACCCGAAAGTCGCCAGCTGCGCGGCCATCGGTGTGCCGGATGAGAAGTCGGGGGAGGCGGTCAAACTGTTCGTCGTCGCCCGTGACGGCGGGCTTTCGGCCGAAGAGCTGAAGGCCTACTGCAAGGAAAACTTCACCGGCTACAAGGTGCCCAAGCACATCGTCTTCCGCGATGCGCTGCCCATGACTCCGGTGGGCAAGATACTGCGTCGCGAACTGCGCGATATCGCCTAAGCTCAAGCTGTTTTCTGCGCCGTTTTTGCGGAAGTCTTGGTGTGACCGAATGCCTGGTATTCGGTCATATCGAGACTCGCGTGCCCTCCTTTGATGCTAGGCGGTCCTTGGTAAAGGTGCTACGCTCGGCGCGCTTTTTTGCCGCATGGTTGGCAAAACCTGCGCAATAAAACAAAAATATCCGCCCTCCAAGCGGCGGAGAATCAGCTGTCGTTTAGGAGTGGACTCCCCATGATCGAAAACTTCTGGAAGGATAAATATCCTGCTGGGATTCCTGCCGAAATCAATCCTGACCAGTACCCGAACATCCCGACGGTGCTGCGTGAGTCCTGCCAACGCTTCGCTGATAAGCCGGCGTTCAGCAACCTAGGCAAGACGCTCACCTATGGTGAGCTGTATGAATTGTCAGGGGCCTTTGCCGCCTACCTGCAACAGCACACCGATTTGCAGCCCGGCGACCGCATCGCCGTGCAATTGCCCAACCTGTTGCAATACCCGGTCGTAGTCTTCGGTGCCATCCGCGCCGGGCTGATAGTGGTCAACACCAACCCGCTGTACACCGCGCGGGAACTGGAACACCAATTCAACGATTCCGGCGCCAAGGCGCTGGTCTGTCTGGCCAACATGGCCCATCTGGCCGAGCAGGTGCTGCCCAAGACCGGGGTTAAGACGGTTATCGTCACCGAAGTGGGCGACATGCTTTCGCCGCTCAAGCGCCTGCTGGTCAACGGCATGGTCAAGTACGTGAAGAAGATGGTGCCGGTCTACAACCTGCCACAAGCGGTCAAACTCACCGCGGCACTGGCCAAGGGCCGCGGCAAAGCGGTCGTCGAAGCCAGTCCGAGCAGTGGCGACGTTGCCGTTCTGCAATACACCGGCGGTACCACCGGCGTGGCCAAGGGAGCGATGCTGACCCACCGCAACCTGATCGCCAATATGCTCCAGGTCAAATCGCTGATGGGCTCGGAAATGAGCGAAGGCAGCGAGGTGATAATCGCGCCGCTGCCGCTCTACCACATCTATGCGTTCACCTTTCATTGCATGGCGATGATGCTGATCGGCAGCCATACCGTACTGATCACCAACCCGCGCGACCTGCCGGGGATGATCAACGATATTTCGCGCTATAAGTTCACCGGCTTCGTCGGCCTCAACACCCTGTTCGTGGCGCTGTGCAACAGCGCGGATTTCCAGAAACTGGATTTCTCCTCGCTGAAAGCCACCTTCTCCGGCGGCATGGCCTTGCAACTGGCCACCGCCGAGCGCTGGAAGCAAGTGACCGGCTGTTCGATCTGCGAAGGCTACGGCATGACGGAAACCAGCCCGGTGGCCTCGGTCAACCCGTTCCGCAATATCCAGATCGGCACCATCGGCATTCCCGTGCCCTCAACGCTGTGCAAAGTGGTGGACGACGAAGGCATCGAGCAGCCGATTGGCGCCATCGGCGAGCTGTGCATCAAGGGCCCGCAGGTGATGAAGGGTTACTGGCAGCGCCAGGACGCCACCGACGAGATGCTCGATGCCGACGGCTGGTTGAAAACCGGCGATATCGCGGTGATCCAGGAAGACGGCTTCATGCGTATCGTCGACCGCAAGAAGGACATGATTCTGGTCTCCGGTTTCAACGTCTACCCGAACGAGCTGGAAGACGTGCTGGCGACCTTGCCGGGCGTGCTGCAATGCGCGGCCATCGGCATCCCGGACGAGAAATCCGGCGAAGCGATCAAGGTCTTCGTGGTGGTCAAGCCCGGTGAAAGCCTGAGCAAGGAGCAGGTCATGGCGCACATGCGCGCCAACCTCACCGGCTACAAGGTGCCCAAGGCCGTGGAATTCCGCGATGCGCTGCCGACCACCAACGTCGGCAAGATTCTGCGTCGTGAGCTGCGCGACGAAGAGTTGAAGAAGCAGAAATAACCCCGGCCTCAGCCAAAACCGCCTCGGCGATAATGCCGCTCACCTGATCCGGTGAGCGGCATTTTTTTTGCTCGGGGTTTGCAAGTAGCCTGTTGGGCTTCGCTGCGCTCAGCGCCAACCCACGGCCCACCTGTAAAAGCGCTGGCGGAAAATCATCGTGCAAATTGCATGATGGTTTTTCGCCGAATGATGCAGAATGCTAATGTCGAATGGCCTTCTTGTTATCTAACTCATTGATTTGTAATGGCTCTATGGTTGGCACCGGTTATGCACTCTGGCTAAGACGGACATGCATATCTCAGGAGGTCATCATGCAGCTCAGAACGGATCTAATAATTCAGGCATTCCCCCACTACACAGTGGATGCGTCGCTTCGGCCGGACGGCTTGATCTTGCTCACCTTGAGCCAAGACAGCAAACCGCTGCACGCGCGGGCGGTCAGTGTGCAATCGATGCTCTCAGCGGAAAGCGTCGCTGAGCTGATCGCACAGCTGCGTTGGGGGATCAAGGCCATGGAAGAAAATGCCGACTGGCGAGATGAGTATGCAGGCGTCGGGCACACCAACTTGCCCACCTACACCGGAACCCCGGTGTACTTTCGGGCACTGCAAACCCTGGTTAGTCGACGGATACTCAAGCAGGCCAGCTGATCGCGACCAGAACTTGATTGCAGCACTATCTATTGAGCTTGCGGCGACCGGGGGCTGTCGCCGCTTCTGTTATCAGCTCCAATCGGCTTTGCGCGTTGCCTGGGGAAATCTGCGACAATCGCTCGCTTAGATTTCGCGGCCTGGCCGCGAACGAGCCAACCGCAGGCTCGCATCCCCTACCGCTTGCTCGCCACGGCCCCGATGACCGACCAGACCCCCGCCATTGATCACCTGCTGAAAAATCTCGAGCAAACCCTGCTGGCCGACCGCCACCGCTTGCGCCGCCAATTGCACGAGTTGCGCAAACAAACGCCGCCGGACGAAGCCAAGCTGGCGCAGTGGCTGGAGCGCTTCCAGGCCTCGCTGGCCAAGGTCGAGGCGCGCAAGCTCAGCGTGCCGCCGATGCGTTACGACGATGCTCTGCCGATCGCCGCCAAGCGTGACGAGATTAAAGCCGCCATCGCCAAGCACCAGGTGGTGGTGATCGCCGGCGAAACCGGCTCGGGCAAAACCACTCAATTGCCGAAGATCTGCCTGGAGCTGGGCCGCGGTGTGCATGGTTTGATCGGCCATACCCAGCCCCGGCGCCTGGCCGCGCGCAGCGTGGCGACACGAGTAGCGGAAGAAATCGGCACGCCTCTGGGCGAACTGGTCGGCTACCAGGTGCGCTTCGAGGATCAGAGCAAAGACAGCACCCTGATCAAGCTGATGACCGACGGCATCCTGCTCGCGGAAACCCAGCACGACCGCTATCTGGAAAAGTACGACACGATCATCGTCGACGAAGCCCACGAGCGCAGTCTGAACATCGACTTCCTCCTGGGCTTTCTGAAAACCCTGCTGGTGCGCCGGCCGGACCTGAAGCTGATCATCACTTCGGCGACCATCGATCTGCAGCGCTTTTCCGAGCACTTCGGCGGCGCACCTATCGTCGAAGTCTCCGGGCGCACTTATCCGGTGGATACCTGGTACCGGCCGCTGACCGCCGAGCAGGATGAAGATGGCAATCGCGTCGAGGAAGACCTCTCGGTCGATCAGGCGATTCTTGCCAGCCTGGATGAAATCGCCGCATTCGAGAAAGCCGAAGGCAAGCGCCCTGGCGATGTGCTGGTGTTCCTCCCCGGCGAGCGTGAGATCCGCGACTGCGCCGAGGTGCTGCGCAAGGCCAACCTGCGCTTTACCGAAGTGTTGCCGCTGTATGCGCGCCTGAGCCCGGCCGAGCAGCAGAAGATTTTCGCGCCCATGGGCGCACGCAAGATTGTCCTGGCCACCAACGTCGCGGAGACCTCGCTGACGGTGCCGGGCATCCGCTATGTGATCGACTCAGGCACGGCGCGGATCAGCCGCTACAGCTATCGCGCCAAGGTCCAGCGCCTGCCCATCGAAGCCATCTCCCAGGCCAGCGCCAACCAGCGCAAGGGTCGTTGCGGCCGGGTCGAGCCGGGTATTTGCGTGCGCCTGTATAGCGAGGAGGATTTCAATGGCCGCCCGGCCTTTACCGATCCGGAAATCCTCCGTACCAACCTGGCGGCAGTAATTCTGCAGATGCTCCATCTGCGCCTCGGCGCGATCGAGGATTTTCCCTTTATCGAGCCGCCGGACGGCAAGGCCATCAGCGACGGCTTCAACCTCTTACAGGAGCTGTCCGCGGTCAACCGCGAGAGCCAGCTGACGCCGCTAGGTCGTCAGCTTGCGCGTCTGCCGGTCGACCCGCGCCTCGGTCGCATGGTGCTGGAAGGCGCCAAGCAGGGCAGTCTGGATGAAGTGCTGATCGTCGCCAGCGCCTTGTCGGTGCAGGACGTGCGCGAGCGCCCATCGGA
>CAMPJN010000284.1 GCA_946886875.1 uncultured Pseudomonas sp. | reverse complement strand
ACCCTCGGAGCGCGCTTGGAATGAATCTCAACAAGGTCGACCTGAACCTCTTCATTGTCTTCGACGCCATCTACACCGAAGCCAATTTGACCCGTGCCGGGCAGATAGTCGGCATCACCCAGCCGGCGGTTTCCAACGCCCTCGCCCGCCTGCGCGAAACCTTCAACGACCCGCTGTTCGTGCGCACCGCGCAAGGCATGGTGCCGACGCCGATGGCGCAGAACATCATCGCCCCGGTACGCAGCGCCTTGCAGCAGTTGCGCATCTCGGTGCAGGAAAGCCGCACCTTCACCCCCTCCCAGGCGAACAAGACCTATCGCATCAGCATGACCGACCTGACCGAGGCCGTGGTGCTGCCGCCGCTGTTCCAGCGCTTGCGCCGCATGGCGCCGAACGTGTCGATCGAGAGCATGTTGTCGCGCCGCCGCGACACCACCAAGGAGCTGGCTGCCGGGCGGCTGGATTTCGCCGTCGATGCACCGCTCAATACCGATCCCCAGGTGCGGCATGTCAAGCTGATGGAAGACCGTTACGTCTGCGCCATGCGCAGGGGCCATCCGCTGTCGAAGGACAAGATCAGCCTGGACGAGTACCTATCCCTGACCCATATCCATATTTCCAGCCGCCGCAGCGGCCTGGGCTATATCGATTTGTCCTTGGGCAAAATCGGCCTGCAGCGTCGGGTGGCGTTGCGCTCGCAGCATTACCTGATGGCATCCACGGTGATGCAGAGCACCGACTTGGCAATGACCGTGCCGGAGCGTTTCGCCCGACGTAACGACCTGCACTACGTAGCCTTGCCGGTGAATGACGTGCCGCCCCTGGAAACCCATTTGTACTGGCACGAAAGCACCGACCAGGACCCGGCCAACCGCTGGATGCGCGAACAGATCATCGAAATCTGCCAGCACGTCACCGCCCAGGAAAAGAAACACGAGCAAGCATCAGAGTGAAGTTGCCGAACCTGCTGATTAGGGTAGAAAAATAGACTGGGCAAACTGACAGACGAGGCATATCTTGCGTCTACGAGGAGCCGCTTGTTGGGTTGTGCCGGATGCGCCATCTGCTACTGTTTTTTTGTTTTTTACTCTGCGCCGCGGCTCAGGCTCGCGAGCTGCTGATTGTCGGGAATAACTACTCGGTACCGAAAATCTATGCCGAAGCCGAAGAGCCGCGCGGCATGCTGGTCGACATACTGCAGTACGCCGACAGTGCATTGTCCGAACACCATCTCACCGTACACCTATACCCCTGGGCTCGGGCCTATTGGATGGCCGAGGATGGCCAGGCCGGCATCGTTGGCCTGAGCTGGACGGCCGAACGTCAACACATTTTCGACTACTCCGAACCGCTGTTCTACGACGAAGTACTGGTCGTGGTACGTCGCGGCGATCCCCTCACCTTCAGCGCTATCGCCGACCTCAAGGGGCGGCGCGTTGGCATCGGCGCCGGCGGCAGCTTCGGCGAAGAATTCGAGCAGGCCCGCCAGCAGGGCCTGTTTCAGGTGGACGAAGACAATGGCCCGGTCTCGCGGCTGAGAAAACTACTGGCCGGGCGCATCGACGTGGCGCTGATCAATCCCGGCCTGGTCGGCTTGCAACGAGCCATCGCCCAGGACCCGAAACTGCTGGCACGGGCCGGCGATATCCTGGCGTTGCCACAGCCGCTCAAGCGTGATGCCAACTACCTGGGCTTCCATAAACGGCTGGCCATGGGCGCATTTCTCGACGAGTTCAACGCGGTGATCCGCAAGGGTTACGAGAACGGCGACATTCCACGTCTGCTGGAGCGCTATCAGCAGCTCTAGGCGCTATCGCGCAGCACCAATTCAAACCCTACATCGATGCAATGCTGCGCCGGCTGCTCGCCGCGCATCAGGGTCAGCAACATTTCCCCGGCCAGTTGGCCGATGCGCCCGCGAGTGGTGCGTACCGTGGTCAGCGCTGGTTGCAGCCAGGCCGCAGCCGGCAGGTCGTTGAAACCGGCAATCGCCAAACGCTGGGGTACCGGCAAATTCAGTTGGCGGGCACGGAATAGCGCGCCCATCGCCAAGTCGTCGTTGTTGAAGAACACCGCATCGATTTGCGGCTGCTGCGCTAACAAACGATCCAGCAGATCCGCACCCAGACCGATCGAAGACAGTTCCGGAGTCAGCAGCTCCAGGGTCGGGTCGTAGCGGCCTTGCGCCTTCATGGTCTGCCGGTAACCTTCGGCGCGCTGCAAGGTGCGCGGGTCGAGTTGCGCCGCGGCAAAAGCGATATTTCGGTAACCCCGTTCGATCAGCGCCCCGGTCATGGCTGCGCCCGCCTCCAGCTGGGAGAAACCGACGCAGTAATCGTCCTCGGCGTCGCTCAGCTCCATCATGGTGACCACCGGCCCACGGCAACCGCCAAGGATTTCCCGCGCCGTGTCGCTGCGCTCGAAACCAGTCACCAGCAAGCCTGCGGGCTGATGCGCGAGATACGAGCGCAACAGGCGCTCGTCCTCTTCCGCGCGGTAATGGCTGACGCCGATCATCATCTCGAAACCGGCCGGCATCAGCACCCGCTGGATGGCTTCGACGGTATCGACGAACACCGAGTTGGACAGCGATGGAATAATCACCGCCACCAGATTGGATTTAGAACTGGCCAAGGCCCGCGCCGCCGGATTAGCCACATAGCCGAGCGCCTTGGCCGCCTGCATTACCTGCTCGCGCAGGGCATCTGAAACCCGATCCGGTTGCGACAAGGCGCGTGAAGCGGACATCAAGGAACAGTCTGCGGCCTTGGCCACATCGGACAAGGTGACACGCTCGGCTGAACGGCGGCGGCGTTGGCTCATGAGGTTTCCATCGTTGCGGGGCGAGCGATTCTAGCAGTCTGGGAGCAGGGGCGGCATCGTCGAACAACCGCCCTGCTCCCTGCGCGTTATTGCGGCGCTTTGGCCAACTCGGCCTGGACGCTATCGAACAGCGGTTGGCCGACGGTATCGATCACTTGCTGAATCGCCGGCTGCGCGGTTTCGCGCATGCGTTGCACCTCCGCCGGGCTGATTTCGTTGACCTGCATGCCGTTTTCCTTGAGCTGAGCCAGCGCCTTGGCGGCTTCGTCACGGGTGTCCTGACGCTCGAAGTCGCGGGCCTTCTTCGCGGCTTGCATGAGGATGTTCTGCTCGGTTTGCGACAGGCCATCCCACCAGCGCTTGGATGCGGTGACGATCCACGGGCTATAGACGTGGTTGGTCACGGTCAGGTACTTCTGCACTTCGAAGAACTTCGAGGAAAGGATGGTGTTGAAGGGGTTTTCCTGGCCGTCCACGGCTTTGGTTTCCAGCGCGGTGAACAGCTCGGAGAATGGCAGCGGTACGGCGTTGGCACCCATCAACTTGAAGGTTTCGAGAAACACCGGGTTGGGCATCACGCGCAGTTTGATCCCGGCAAAATCTTCCAGCTTGGTAATCGGCCGCACATTATTGGTCATATTGCGAAAGCCGTTTTCCCAATACACCAGACCGACCAAGCCCTTCTCTTCCAGCTTGTCCATCACCTGGCGGCCGACCGGGCCGTCAAGCACGGCGTCGGCCTGCTGTTCGCGAGTGAACAGGAACGGCGTATCCCATACCGCCATTTCCTTGCTGATGCCGACCAGAGTGGCGGTGGAGCCGACCATCATTTCCTGGGCGCCACCGATCAAGGCGCTTTGCATCTGGTCGTCCGAACCCAGGCTGGCGGCGGCATAGGTGCGCATTTTCAGCTTGCCTGCAGAAGCTTTGCCGACTTCCTCGGCGAACAGCTTGGCCGCCCTGCCCTGGTTGCTGTTTTCGTTGAGGCCATAACCGAAGCGGATCATCCGCGAGCGGACCTCGTCGGCCTGGGCGGTCAGTGCGGCAACTGGGCTGAGCAACAGCGCAGCAGCCAGAACGGTAAGCAGTGGACGTCTCATGGTTCGTACCTTTTGTTGTTGTCGTACGGTTGAGCTTTGCCAGGCAAAGCGGTTGGGTTGGATCAGCGCAGCCAGGCCAGCGGCACCGTGATGATCGCGGGGAAGGCGATCAGCAGCGCGACAATGGCCAGGTAAATCAGGAAGAACGGCATCACCCCGCGCACCAGAATTTCCATGCGCAGCCTGCCGATGCCGCCGACCACGTTGAGCACCGTGCCCACCGGCGGGGTAATCAGGCCGATGGAGCCGATCAGCACGAACATCACGCCGAAGTACACCGGATCGATCCCGGCCTTGGCTGCAATCGGCGCCAGCACCGGGCCGAGGATCAGGATGGTCGGGGTCAGGTCGAGCACCATGCCCACGGCGACCATCAGCAGCATGATGGCGATCATCAGCAAGTACGGGTGGTTGAGCAGCGGCCCGAGCATCGCGCCGATTTCCTCGGGCAGCTGCGCCAGGGTCACCATATAGGCCGAGACCGTGGCCGCCGCGCAGAGGAACATCACCGAGGCTGTGGTGCGACTGGCGCGGGTCAGGGTTTCGTTCAAGGTGGCCCAGCTCAACTCGCGATAGAGCAACGTCGACACCGCCAGGGCATAGACCGCCGCGACCACCGCCGCTTCGGTCGGGGTGAAGATGCCGAAGCGCAGCCCGCCGACAATGATCACCGGCAGCATCAGCGCAGCCGCGCCATCGACCATCACCCGACGCCGCTCTGCTTTGCTCGCTTTCGGTGGGCTGGGCTCGGTGAAGCCGCGTGCGATCTGCACCCAGGCGAAGATCAAACCGGCGCCCATGATCAACCCTGGCACCAGGCCGGCCATGAATAGCTGGCTGATTGAGGTGTTGGTCACCACGCCGTAGATCACGAACGGCATCGACGGCGGAATGATCGGCGCGATGATGCCGCCGGCAGCGACCAGGCCGGCCGACGAGTGCAGCGGGTAGCCACGTTGGCGCATCATCGGCAGCAACAGAGTCGCCAGCGCGGCGGTATCGGCCAGAGCCGAACCGGACATACTGGCCAGCAGCACCGCCGCGGCAATCGCCACATAACCGAGGCCGCCACGCAGGTGACCGAAATAGGCCTGGGCCATGGCGATGATGCGCTTGGAAATACCGCCGGCATTCATCAGCTCGCCAGCGAGAATAAAGAAAGGCACGGCCAGCAGAGGAAAGCTGTCGGCGCCGGCAAGCAGGTTCTGCGCCAGCAACTGCACATCCCAGAAACCCAAGTACCACATCAGCACCGCGCCGGTGAGAATCAGGGCGAAGGCGATCGGCATGCCGAATGCCATAAAGCCCAGCAGCGATGCGAGAAAGACAGCGACAGTCATCAGCGAAGCCTCATCGGGCAGTGCCCGTTCTTGTTATGGGT
>CAMPJN010000283.1 GCA_946886875.1 uncultured Pseudomonas sp. | reverse complement strand
TTTGGTGGCTACGCAGGGACTTGAACCCCGGACCCCAGCATTATGAATGCTATGCTCTAACCAGCTGAGCTACGTAGCCGAGTGGCGCGCATTTTCCGCGCAGGGGGAAGGACTGTCAACCCTTGGTTTCGATAATTTTTTGGACTATCAAAAGCTTAGCAGACCGACGGTGGGCCATGGTTTTGCGCTATAGGCTGCTGCCGCGCCGCATACCCGGTGGTGGTTTTCCCCTTGCGGATTTCTGGCTTAGACTGCTGCGACCTTTATGCAAGGAGTGCTGTATGCGGCGTGAGCCAAAGCGTTATTGCCGTTCGATTTTGGCGCTGGTCGTGTTGGTGTGCGCCATGCCGCTACGGGCCGAAGACCCCCTCTTATCTCCCGATATCGATACCCAGGCCGTCGCTGCCGAGCGGCAGGCGCGGGGGGTACTGCGCGCACGTGATCAGGCGGTGCTGGCCAGTGAGTTGGCAGGAAGGATCACCGAGATGCCGTTTGCCGAGGGCCAGCATTTCAAGAAGGACGAGGTGCTGGTGCGCTTCGACTGTGGCGCTTACCAAGCCCAGCTCAATGCGGTACAGGCGGCGGCGCGGGCGGCGCGCGAGGAGCTGGCGCACAAGAAGCAATTGGCCGCGCTGAATTCTGTCGGGCGCTTCGAGGTCAATCTGGCCGAGGCCCGCCGCGCGCAAGCCGAGGCCGAGGCGCAGGTATATCGCGTGCAGGTCAAGCGTTGCAGCGTTACCGCGCCGTTTGACGGTCAGGTGGTGCAGCGCCGCGTCCAGCCCCATGAAAGTGTCGCCGCCGGTACGCCGATCCTGGAGGTGGTGGATAACCGCACCCTGGAGATCCATCTGTTGGTGCCTTCGCGCTGGTTGGCCAGGCTCAAACCCGGCCAGCACTTTACCTTCGTGCCCGATGAAACCGGCCAGCCCCTGCAGGCCGAGGTCAAGCGCCTGGGCGCGCGTATCGATGAGGGCAGCCAGACCCTGCTGTTGATTGCCACGCTGCCGGCGGATGCCAGCGGTTTGCTGGCCGGGATGAGCGGCACGGCGCAGTTCGAGGGCATGCCATGAGCGCGGCGCAGCAAAATCCGTCCGATCGGCTTTTTGCGCAGTTTCTTGGCCTCGAACGCCAGGCCCGTGCGGCTGGCGATATCGATAGCCTGGCCTATGCCCTGGTCAATGATGCCCAGGCGCTGTTCGGCTATCGCCATGCGGCTTTGTTGATCGCCGGGCGGGTGCGCGCGCTGACCGGCATCAGCGTGGTCGAGGCGCATGCGCCCTTCGTCGCCTTTGTCGAAAATGCCGCCGGTCAGCTACTGGCGCAGAAGCGTCTGGACAAGCCCCAGATGGTGACGCCCGACGCCTTGAGCGCGCAAACCCAGGCCGATTGGCAGAGCCTGTCGGCGACTGCGGTGTTCTGGTTGCCGTTGCTCGATCATCAACAGAAACCTTACGGCGGTTTGTGGATCGCCCGCGAGCAACCCTGGAGTGGCGCCGAACAGGCTCTGCTGGAGCAGCTCGGTGATTGTTACAGTCATGCCTGGCTGGCGCTGCAACCGCGCAAACCCTGGCGGCTGCGCTGGCCGCGGCGCAAGGTCGCCATCGCTGTAGTGGCGGCATTGCTGCTGTTGCTGCTGCCGGTACGCCAGTCGGTATTGGCGCCGGCCGAGGTGGTGCCGCTTGATGGTCAGGTGGTGGCCGCGCCGCTGGATGGGGTGATCGCCGAATTTCTGGTCAAGCCCAATCAGAACGTGAAAAAGGGCGATGTGCTGGTGCGCTTCGATGCCACCAGCATCAAGGCCCAGGCGGATGTCGCCGAACGCAGCTTGCAGGTCGCCGAAGCCGAACTGCGGGCCAATGCCCAGCGCGCGTTCAGCGATGCCGAATCGGGTGCGCGTATCGATTTGTTCACGACCCGCGTGGCACAGAAACGCGCCGAGCGCGACTATGCTCGCGAGTTACTGGCGCGCACAGAGGTCAAGGCCGAGCGCGACGGCATCGCGGTGTTCGCCGATGCCCAGCGCTGGACCGGCCTGCCGGTGCAGACCGGCGAACGCTTGATGGTGGTGGCGGACCCGCATCAGGCGGAGCTGCGCATCGATCTGGCAGTGGCCGATGTGCTGGCCTTCGAGCCGGGTGGCGAGGTGGCGCTGTTTCTCGATAGCGATCCCTTGCATCGCCATGGCGCTCGGTTGCAGCGTTTGGCCTATGAAGCGCAAGCCGTTGCCGGTGGCCAGATGGCCTACCGCTTGGACGCTGAATTCGATGAGGTGCCGCCGCGCATCGGCTTGCGTGGCACCGCCAAACTCTATGGCGAGCGCGGCCCCCTGGCGCTCTATCTGTTGCGCCGGCCATTGGCTGCGCTACGCCAGACGGTGGGGCTATAGATGCAGTTGCCAGCGCTGCGCCCTGATCTGCAGCTGTCCGTCGCCGCGCCGGCGCTGGACGGCGCACCGCAATGGACCCTGGTCGACCCCTTGCGTGGGCGTTATTTCAAGCTCGGTGTCGCGGCCATGCGTCTATTGCGCCATTGGACCGAGGGCGATGCCGGGCAGGTGTTGCGCGCGGCCAATACCGAGCCGGGCCAACCCCTGGGTGAGGCGGATGTGCAGGAGATGCTGCGCTTTCTACGCGGTCATGACCTGATCGTCGCCCAGGATGCCGAACAGCGCGGCAGCTTTGCCAGCAAGGCGGCGTTGCAGCGGCAGGGCTTCTGGAAAGGCTTGTTGCACCAATATCTGTTTTTCCGCATTCCGCTGTGGCGGCCGGATGCGTTTCTTGACCGCACCTGGCCTTGGCTCAGGCGCTATGGCCCTGGCCTGCTGCGTTATGGCCTGCCGTTGTTATTGGCCCTCGGGGTGTTTCTGGTGGCGCGCGACTGGCAGCGGTTTATCGCCACCTTTCCCCATCTGTTCAGCCTGGGCGGGGCGCTGGCGTTCGGCATAGCCCTGACGTTCGCCAAGCTCTGCCACGAATTCGGCCACGCCTATATGGCCAAGCGCGCCGGCTGCCGGGTGCAGAGCATGGGCCTGGCCTTCATGGTGCTGTTCCCGCTGTTCTATACCGATGTCAGCGATGCCTGGCGGGTCAATGATCGTCGCTCACGGTTGCTGATCGGCGCCGGTGGCGTGTTGGCCGAGTTGCTCCTGGCCTGCATCGCGCTGCTGGCCTGGTCGCTATTGCCGGATGGGCCGTTGCGCACCGCCGCCTTTATGCTGGCCAGCGCCACTTGGATCACTACTGTGGTGATCAATCTCAACCCTTTTATGCGCTTCGACGGCTATTTCCTGCTCAGCGATCTATGGGGGGTGGACAACCTGCAGTCACGCGCCTTTGCTCTGTGTCGCTGGCGCATGCGCGAGGCGCTGTTCGGTTATGGCGAGCCTGCACCGGAGCCCTGGTCGCCAGCCATGCGCCGTAAGCTGCTGGTCTGGGGTTATGGCGCCTGGCTATGGCGTGCGGCGTTGTTTATCGGCATCGCCGTGGCGGTGTACTACATGTTCTTCAAGCTACTGGGCGTGTTTCTGATGCTGGTGGAGCTGGCCTGGTTTGTCGGCTTGCCGATCTGGCGCGAAATGAAGGAATGGTGGCAGCGCCGCGCGCAGGCGCAACCGGCCCGCGCCTTGCTGGTCGGTGGTGCACTGCTGGGCCTGCTGGCTGTGCTGCTGGTGCCCTGGCGTAGCGCCGTGGAAGTGCCCGCGATGCTGGAGGCGAGCCGGGTCAGCGCGCTGCATGCGCCACTGGCGGCGCGGCTTAAGCAGCTGCACGCGAGCAACGGCCAGGCGGTGCGCAGTGGCGATTTGCTGCTGGAACTGGAATCGCCCGATCTGGATTCGCGCCAGCTGATCGTGCGCAGCGAGATCGAAATTTTGCAGTTGCAGCTGCGACGTCAGGCCGGGCGCAGCGAGACGGTGGCCGACAGCGGCATTCTCGAACAGAACCTGGCCGAAGCCGTGGCCGAATACCGTGGCCTGGCCGCGCAACGTGAGCGCCTGCAACTGCGCGCGCCCCATGACGGGGTGGTGCGCGATCTGCCGGCGGATCTGGCCGCCGGTCGCTGGTTGGCGCCGCAACAGCCGCTGCTGCGGGTGGTTGCACAACAAGCGCGCTTGCGCGGCTACCTGGCCGAAGAGTCGCTATGGCGTATCGAGGTCGGCGCCCAGGGAGTGTTTATCGCCAGCGCCGACCCCTGGTTGGCCGGCTTGCCGGTGCAGCTGGCCGAAGTGGATGTCACCGGCTCCGCCTATCTCGATCAGCCAGCGCTGGCCTCCGATCAGGGCGGTCCGATCGCGGTGAGCCGCGATGCCCAGCAGCGCCCTGCGCCTGAGCAAGGGCAATACGGCGTACGACTGGTGCCACAGGATGAACTGCAGGCGCCGCGGCAGCCGCAGGTGGGCGTGGTGGTGCTGCAGGGCAAGGGCGAGTCCATCCTGGGCGCGATCTGGCGGCGGGTGGCGGCATTGGGGGTGAGGGAAAGCGGTTTTTAAGCAGGCTGTTATCACACAAAATTCGGAGCAAGGAAGGGTTCCATGCAGTCCAGCCCACTACCTGTCTATTCGCGCCTGCCCCTGCATTGCAATCTACCGCCGCTGCTCGAAGCCTTGCAGCGGATACCGGCCGATGCCTGGCAGGGACATTTCAACAGTGCCTATTATCAAGGCGACTGGAGCGGGGTAGCGTTGATTTGCGCAGAAGATGCGCCGCTGCCGCTCGCCCCCGGGCTGGGGGCGCCGCGCCGCAGTGCCTGGTGGCAGGGCGAGCCCGCCTGGCATGAGGTGCTCGGCAACTTTCAGAATTCCCTGCGCAGCGCGCGCCTGTTGCGTCTGGGGCCGGGGTCGACCATTCATGAGCATTGCGATCACGATCTGGGGCAGCCGGGCAGTGACCTGCGTCTGCATATCCCGTTGCTCAGTCCGCCAGGCGTGGCGTTTCTCCTGGACGGCCTGCAGGTGCCGATGCAGCCGGGTGAGTGCTGGTTTCTCGATCTTTCCCGGCCGCATCGGGTCAGCAACTCCAGCAACCTGCCGCGCATTCATCTGGTGCTCGATTGTCTGCCGCAGGCGTGGCTGCTGCAGGCTATCGCCCAGGGCCAGGCGACGACGCCGACGTTGCAGGCCAGCGGCGCGGCGCAGGCGTTCGAGCGCTTGCGCCAGTGCATCGCGCACGATGCCGGTCTGGCGCAGCGCTTGCGCGCACTGACCGACACCGGGGAATTTATCGAGGCGACGCTGCGGATAGGGCAGGAGCTGGGGCTGGAATTTTCCGCCGCGGACGTTCGCGCGGCCATGCGCCAGGGCAAGAGCGATTGGAGTGCGCTATGGC
>CAMPJN010000282.1 GCA_946886875.1 uncultured Pseudomonas sp. | reverse complement strand
AGCGTTCCTACCAGAGCGCTATCGAATACGCCCGCGAGCGTATCCAGAGCCGCGCGCCGACCGGCCCGGAAGCCAAGGACAAAGTCGCCGACCCGATCATCGTGCACCCGGATGTGCGCCGCATGCTGCTGACCATGAAGTCGCTGAACGAAGGCGGTCGCGCCTTCTCCAGCTATGTCGCCATGCAGCTCGACACCGCCAAGTACAGCGAAGACGCCGACACCCGCAAGCGCGCCGAAAGCATGGTTGCGCTGCTGACCCCGGTGGCCAAGGCCTTCCTCACCGATATGGGGCTGGAAACCACCATCCATGGTCAGCAGGTATTTGGCGGCCACGGCTTTATCCGCGAGTGGGGCCAGGAACAGCTGGTGCGCGATTGCCGCATCACCCAGATCTACGAAGGCACCAACGGCATCCAGGCACTCGATCTGGTCGGGCGCAAGGTGATCGGTAGCGGCGGCGCGTTCTACAAGTACTTCGCCGACGAGGTCAAAGCCTTTACCGATTCGGCCGACAGCAGCCTCGCCGAATTCGTCGAACCGCTGAAAGCCGCGATCGCCAACTTGGAGCAGATGACCGCCGACCTGCTGGAACGCGCCAAGTCCAACCCGAATGAAATCGGCGCGGCTTCGGTCGAGTACCTGCATGTGTTCGGTTACACCGCCTATGCCTATATGTGGGCTTTGATGGCGCGCGCCGCGATGGGCAAGGAAGGGCAGGACGACTTCTACGCCAGCAAGCTCGGCACCGCGCGCTTCTACTTCGCCCGCATCCTGCCGCGCATCCACTCGCTCAGCGCTTCGGTCAAGGCCGGCAGCGAGAGCCTGTACCTGCTCGACGCCGCACAGTTCTAAGCGTTCTGCGCACCCCTGAAAAACCGGCCTTGTGCCGGTTTTTTAGTTTGGCCGGACCAGATCAACGGCCGAGTAGTTGCAGTAGGGCGCTGGGTGAAAAGCCGGTCCAGCGTTTGAACGAGCGGCGAAAGTTGGTGGTGTCCTGAAACCGCAGGTAGCCGGCGACGTCGTCGTTGCTGTAGCCCCTGGCCTGGTAGAGATAGAGCGCGACATGCTTGCGCACCAAGTCGAGCTGTTCCTGAAAGTGCGTGCCGTGCTTGTGCAGTTTGCGCTTTAGGGTCGCCGGGCTCATGTCGAATGCCTGGGCGGCCTTCTCCAGGTTCAGCGGTTGGCGAATATGCGCCTGCAGATAGTCGTACAGCTGGTCTAACAGGCTGGCGTCGAAACCCAGCTCACTGAGTTGTCGCTGGCTCTGCTGCTGCGCCACCTGGCCGACCGTGGCCGAGGCCATCGGCCAGGGCTGATGCAGGTAGTGACGGGGGATGCTCATCATGTCCACCTGGCGCTCGAACTGCACCTGCTCGCCCAAGTTGACCCAGTACTGCTCGATATAACGCGGTTGCGCATGGCTGAAGCTGCACTGCCAGGGAAGTTTTTCCCCGGACAGCCAGCGGCTGCTGGCGTAAACGGCGGTCATGCTGGCTTCGAGCAGAAAGCGCCTTTGCTCGCCGCTACCGCAGCTGTCCAGCCAGTACAGGTAGGCGTTGTGCTGGTCGATCAGCAGTCGTGGCGCCAGCAGTGGACTGAGCAGGGCGCACTGTTCGACCAGCAGGGTCAGCGCCTGATGCAGGCTTGTGGCGTGTCGCAGGGCATCGCTGGCGGCGCCGTAATGGCCGGGCAACAGGCGTTGGCCGAACAGAAAACTGCTGTCGTCGGCGTCCAGCAGGCGCTGGGCGTTGTCGATCAGTTGCAGGAATTGCCGCGGGCTGATGCGCACCTGGCCGGCGAGGATGTCGTCATGGAACAGACCGGTGCCGCGCAGCAGGCGATGGCTGTCGATGTCGCGGCCGAGGGCCAGGTCGAGCAGCGCGGCGGGCTGGTAATGGGCGGCAATAAAGCGGCTGTCGCACTCGTACCAGGTGGTTTTTACGGCCATGGTTGTCGCCTCAGGCGCGCTTGATCTGCGGCGGCTGCTTGGCGCGCGCCAGCGCCAGGTTGAGGCGTTGCAGCAGGCCTTCCGGGCTGTCCTGGTGGGCCATGGCCACCGCTACGCTGGCGCGTAGTTGCAGGCGCTCGCCATGCAGGTGGCTTTTGTAGGCCAGGTGCTGCACGGCGGCTTGCAGTTCCAGGGCCAGATGCCGCGCCTGTTGCTCGCCGGTATTGGGCAGCAGCACCACGAAGCGGTCGCCGGCCAGGCGACAGAGCAGGTCCTGGCGGCGCAGGTTGAGCACCAGCACCTGGCTGATCACCTGCAACACGCGGTCGCCTTCGGCATGGCCGTATTCGCGATTGACCCGGCTGAAATCATCCAGGTCGAGGATCATCAACGACAGCGCCTGTTGTTGCTGCTGAGCCTGTTGCAAGGCCTGTTGTATCTGCAGGCGCAGATAGTCGGCGCCGCCCAGCGGGGTGACCTTGTCGAACAGGCGGTGGGCGCGGAACAGCCGTTCGCGCTTTTCCATCTGCCCGCTGATCGCCAGCTGCTCGCGGTGCCAATGGTAGATGCCCAGGGTCATCAGAATAAACCCGCCGAGCATCGGCCCTGACTCCAGCCATTTGTCCCAGCTAGTGCTTGCCGGCAGCTCAACGAACTCGTCGAGCGCGTCCATCCACAGCGAGAAGAACAGGCATGCCAGGCCATAGAACAACAGGGTGGTGACCTGTCCGGCGGGTCGGCTTTTCAGCAGCAGGCCGATCCAAAGCAAAACCAACAATGCCGAGCCGCCTTCGCCGCCGATATCGGTCCAGTTCCACTCGCCCGTGGGCTTGAGTACGCCGGCAATCAGCCAGGCGAGCAGGGCGAAGTTAGCTGCCAACAGCAGGCCACCGAGCTTCCAGGCGTGAATTTTCAGTAGGGGAGGCATGGCTGGAAAGGCTCCGTAAAGACACAGTCGCGCCAGCAGAGCAGATGCCCATGACACTTTGGTGACTGTCCGGGGAGGTCGATTCGGCTCAGGGCAGATGCGGTTTTTTGCATCGGCGACCCGGCGTGAGCGACTGCGAGCTCCGCCAAAGCGCCCGCTCAGCCGATACGCTCAGGCCGCAGCGCCGGGCTCGGGGGTCGATTCGGCTCAAACGGCTGAGAAGAACCGGCGAAAAGCCGCTATTTCAGCGCTCCCCGCCCCGCGCTGTCACAGAAGCGTCACGACGGCCACCTAGCTTGCCCTCCTCGTTGCCCGGCCAATGTTGCCCGGCTAGTTCGCTTGGGGAGGGAATAAGATGAATCGATGCACACAGAAGGCCCGTCGTGCGGGTTGGCGAATCAGTACCCTGGCCCTGGCGGTCGCCAGTTGCAGCCCGGTTTTCGCTGCAGAACCGGGCACTGAATACGTCGAAGTGGTCGGCCAGGCCGTCAGCATCGACAAGGCACTGAAACAACAGCGCAGCTCCGACAACGTGCAAAGCGTGGTGCACGCCGACGGCATCGGCCAATTGCCGGACGACAACGCCGCTGAAGCCCTGCAGCGCATCCCCGGTCTGTCAGTGGAGCGCGATCAGGGCGAAGGCCGCTTCGTCAGCGTGCGCGGCATAGGCCCGGATCTAAATAGCGTGACCATCAACGGCACCCTGGTGCCGTCGCCGGAAAGCGATCGCCGTGCCGTGGCCCTCGACGTGCTGCCCGCGGAACTGGTGCAGTCGCTGACGGTGGTCAAATCCCTGACCCCGGACATGGACGCCAACTCCCTCGGTGGCACCGTGCAGGTGGAGAGCCTGTCGGCCTTCGACCATGAGGGCCTGTTCTACACCGGCACTGCCGAGGGCAGCTACGACGAGAATACCGAGCAGGTCAGCCCGAAGTTTTCCGGCGCGATCAGCAACCGTTTCAGCCTCGGCGACGGCATCGACAATTTCGGCGTGGCCGCAGCGCTGAGCTGGCAGGAACGCGACTTCGGCTCGGACAATGTCGAGACCGGCGGCGCCTGGGACTTCACCGATGGCGCGCGGCTTGAGGAGCTGGAGCAGCGCGATTACGCCATCAGCCGCGAGCGCACCGGGTTCGGTCTGAATTTCGACTACAAGCCGGACGACCTCTCCAGCTACTACCTGCGCACCCTGTATAGCCGCTACAAGGACACGGAAACCCGTAACGCCGCCGGCATTGAGTTCGCCGATGCGCAATTGCCTGGCGAAAGCGGCGATGCCGAAGGCTATCGTGAACTGAAGAGCCGCGAGGAAACCCAGGAGGTGCAGTCCTACGTACTGGGTGGCGAGCGCATGCTGGGGCTGTGGACCATCGGTGCCCAGGCTGGCTACAGCCGCTCCAGCGAAGACAGCCCGGAAGGCATTGCCGGGGCGACTTTCGAGGGCAACGACGACTTTGCCGATGCCGGTTTCCGTGATGGCAAGAAGCCCCGTCTGAGCATCGAGCCGGCGTTCTACGACCCGAGCAACTTCACCCTCAGCGAGGTCGAGTGGGAAAAGCAGAAGACCACCGACAGCGAAAAGAACATCAAGCTCGACCTGGCGCGCGACTACGATCTCAGCGGCTATGCGGCGCAGGTCAAGTTCGGCGGCAAACTCAGCCGGCGCGACAAGGACAATGACCTCGAAGCCTGGAAGTACGAGGATTTCGGCGCCTTCGGCCTGAGCGATGCCGAACTCAACCTCGGCCAGTTCCGCAAGGGCTCGGTGGATTACAGCCTCGGCCGTTTCGGCCCCGGGATCAGCGCCAAGGCCATCGAACGCCTGCTCGGTCGCCTGAACCAGGACGACTTCTACAACGCCGAAGAGTCGCGGGTGAATGACTTCGAGATGAGCGAAGACATCAACGCCGCCTACCTGATGAACAGCATCGACATCGACGACTGGCGCTTTATCGCCGGGCTGCGCTACGAAGGCACCGAGTTCGAGGCCAAGGGCAGCGGCATCCGCGATGGTGTATTCGAAGACACCCAGAGCGACACGCGCTACGAGCATTGGCTGCCAGGCCTGCACGCGCGTTATCAGTTGAACGACAGCACTCAGCTGCGGGCGGCCTGGACCAATACCCTGGTGCGGCCGACCTTCGGCCAACTGGCGCCGGGCTTCGTCATCGACGGCGACGAGGCCAGTTTCGGCAACCCGGATCTCGATCCGCTGGAGGCGATGAACATCGACCTGGGTATCGAGCACTACCTGGGGCGCGCGGGCGTGGTGTCGGCGTTCGTGTTCTACAAGGATATCGACAGCTTCGTCTATAACACCGACCTGGCCGGTACCGGGCAGTGGCTGGACTTCGACGAGGCAGCGACCTTCGCCAACGGCGACAGCGCCAAACTCTATGGCCTCGAGCTGGCCTATTCGCAGCAGTTCGACTGGCTGCCGGCGCCCTGGAACGGCCTGCTG
>CAMPJN010000281.1 GCA_946886875.1 uncultured Pseudomonas sp. | reverse complement strand
GTGAAGAACACCCGGTTCAGCCCGGCCGGGCTGATCTGCGCGAGCCGCTCGGCCAGCTCGAACGGCAGCGGGTGGCCCATCTGAAAGGTCGGCGCGAAGTCCAGCTGGGCGATCTGCCGGCTCACCGCTTCGGTGATCTCGCGCCGGCCGTGACCGGCGTTGCAGCACCACAACCCCGCGGTACCGTCGATCACCTGGCGCCCGTCGGTGTCTGTGTAATACATGCCCTCGGCCCGCTCGAGCAGGCGCGGGTTGCCTTTGAACTGGCGGTTGGCGGTGAAAGGCATCCAGAAGTGTTCGACGGACTCGTGGGTCATGGCGCGCTCCGGCAGGGCTGTTTTGGCGGCTATGCTGGTACACGATGGTCTTCACGCGTGGCCAGCGGTTTCGGCGAGTCTATGTTTAATAAAACGAACAAAACAAGGTGGAAACCTGTCGCCGCGTAAAAAATATTGATAGGCCTGGCGCCCCTGGTTTAGGGTGCCTTTCTGATTAGTCGACTGTTTACCGAGGATTCTCCATGACCACCCTGACACTCGCCGATTGGCAACAGCGCGCCCGTGACCTGCGCATCGAAGGCAGGGCCTTCATCCAGGGCGAATACACCGCACCGAGCGCCGGCGCCAGCTTCGATTGCATCAGTCCGGTCGATGGCCGCGTGCTGGCGCAGGTGGCGAGCTGTGACGAGGCCGACGCCGATCGCGCCGTGATCAGTGCGCGCATGGCTTTCGAATCCGGTGCCTGGTCGCGCATGGCGCCGGCCAAGCGCAAGGCGACCATGATCCGCTTCGCCAACCTGATCCAGGCCAATGCCGAGGAACTGGCGCTGCTGGAAACCCTGGACATGGGCAAGCCGATCAGCGATTCGCTGAATATCGATATCCCGGGATCGGCCAATGCCCTGCGCTGGTCGGGCGAGGCGATCGACAAGATCTACGACGAGGTGGCCGCGACGCCGCACGATCAGCTGGGTCTGGTGACCCGCGAGCCGGTGGGTGTCGTGGCGGCCATCGTGCCCTGGAATTTCCCGCTGATGATGGCCTGCTGGAAACTCGGTCCGGCGTTGGCCACGGGTAACTCGGTGATACTCAAGCCGTCGGAGAAGTCGCCGCTCACCGCCATTCGCGTGGCGCAGCTGGCCATCGAGGCGGGCATTCCGGCAGGCGTGCTCAATGTGCTGCCGGGCTACGGGCATACCGTGGGCAAGGCGCTGGCGTTGCACATGGACGTCGACACGCTGGTCTTCACCGGCTCTACCCGCGTCGCCAAGCAATTGATGATCTATGCCGGCGAATCGAACATGAAGCGCGTCTGGCTGGAGGCGGGCGGCAAGAGCCCGAACATCGTCTTCGCCGATGCGCCGGATCTGCAGGCCGCAGCGCAGTCCGCGGCCAGCGCCATCGCCTTCAACCAGGGCGAGGTCTGTACCGCGGGCTCGCGGCTGCTGGTCGAGAGCTCGGTCAAGGAGCGTTTCCTGCCAATGGTGGTGGAGGCGCTCAAGGGCTGGAAGCCGGGCAACCCGCTGGACCCGGCGACCAACGTCGGTGCGCTGGTCGACACCCAGCAGCTCGACACCGTGCTCGGCTACATCGAAGCCGGTCGCAATGACGGCGCCCAGGTCCTGATCGGCGGCCAACGCACCATGCAGGACACCGGCGGGCTCTATGTCGAGCCGACCATCTTCGATGGTGTCAGCAACGCGATGAAGATCGCGCGGGAAGAGATCTTCGGCCCGGTGCTGTCGGTGATCACCTTCGACACGGCGGCCGAAGCGGTGGCCATCGCCAACGACACCCCGTACGGCCTCGCCGCTGCGGTGTGGACGGCGGATATTTCCAAGGCGCACCTGACGGCGAAGGCGCTGCGGGCGGGTAGCGTGTGGGTCAACCAATACGACGGTGGCGACATGACCGCGCCGTTTGGCGGCTTCAAGCAGTCGGGTAACGGTCGCGACAAGTCACTGCATGCCTTTGACAAGTACACCGAGCTGAAGGCGACCTGGATCAAGTTGTAAGAAACAGCTTGAAGCTTGACGCCGAAAGGAAAAGCTTCGGTAGGGTGGATGTCGCTTTTTACATCCACCGTGACACCTGCGTGCGGCTTCGATTCGACCGTAGTGTGGATCGGTGAAGCGTGATCCACCCTACGTTCGAGCCGCCTTTTTGGTTTCTCTACTGCCCCCACCGCCCGCTGCGGCGCATGGCGCCCCATTGGTGCTTGCGTCGGGAGAACCACTGCCAGAGCCCGCGGCAACGCCAGAGGGTATTCAGCTGGCGGTAGCCGAAATTTTCCAGCACGGCCATGAGAAACAGCCGCAGCATGTCGCGGCGGCGTTCGTAAACGCGGAACGACATGGTTTCCAGCAGCAGGCCATTGACCGACAGCAGGATGCCCATGCCGATGGCGACCAGCAGAAAGGCCGCCAGCGCGGCGTAGGACACCACGCCAAGGGCGAAGCCGCCGATCATGAAGCCGTAACCGATCAATTCGATCAGCGGCCCCAACCATTCGAACAGCGCCATGAATGGCCACGCCAGCCAGCCGGGGGCGCCGCCGCGAAAGCTGAAAGCCAGCCGCGCATGACGGCCCAGGCTTTCCGCCAACCCGCGTTGCCAGCGGCTGCGCTGGCGGCCGAGGGTGCCGATGTCTTCCGGGCATTCGGTCCAGCAGATCGGATCGGGTAGGTAGCGGATGCGGTAGGGAATGCGACGCTCACGGTGATGGCGATGCAGCCGAACCACCAGTTCCATGTCCTCGCCGACGGTGTCGGTGCGATAGCCGCCTACGGCCATTACCCGCTCCTTGTCGAACAGGCCGAAGGCGCCGGAGATGATCAGCACCGCGTTCATCGGCGACCAGCCGAGACGACCGAAGAGAAACGCGCGCAGGTATTCGACGATCTGGAAGCGCGCCAACCAGTTGCTCGGCAGCCCGGCGCGGATCAGGAAGCCGCCGCGCACCTCCGAGCCATTGGCGATGCGCACCGTGCCGCCGGCGGCGATGGTGCGCTCATCTTCGAGAAAGGGCTGAACCACGCGCAACAGGCTGTCGCGCTGGAGGATGGAGTCGGCGTCGACGCCACAGAACAGACCGTGCCGTGCAGCGTTGATGCCGGCATTGAGGGCATCGGCCTTGCCGCCGTTGGCCTTGTCGATCACCCGCAGGTTGGCGTAGCGCCGCGAGCGGTAGATCGCCTGCACCGGCTGATGCGCGACCGCCTGGCGCAGCGGCTCGGGGTGCGGCACCAGCTCGAATTCCTCGATCAGCACCGCCAGCGTGTTGTCCTTCGAGCCATCGTTGATCACCACCACTTCGAATTCGGGGTACTGCAACTGCAGCATCGAGCGCACCGAGGTCCGGATCGTCGCCTCCTCGTTGAAGGCCGGCATCAGCACCGACACGGGCGGCTCCACGCCGAGGTAGGGCGCGATCTCGCCGGTTTCGGCGCGTCGACGGATATAGCCCATCAGGCTGACCATCGACAGCACGTTGAGCAGCAGGTACATGCCGTTGAGGAGTAGGAAATACAGGATGAAGCCCAGTTGCAGCCACCAGAGCCAGTCGATGTTCAACGTCTGACCTCCGCGATCGCACGGCGCAGTGCATCCTGGCCGTAGCGGTCCTCGACGCGCTCGAGCAGCCCTTGCAACCGCTCGGGCGTGGCGTTGGGAAGCGTTGCCAGGCTGTCCGCGGCCGCCTGCCGAACCCACCAGCTGGGGTCGCCCAGCAGCGGCAGGAACAACGCGGTGTCGTCGCTGCGCGCCTGCTTGTGCAGCGCCCAGAGCGCGGCCAGCCGCACGTCGGCGTGGTCATGCTGCAGCGTGCGGATCAAGCGTTCACGGTCGCGCGGGTCGGCCAGTTCCTGCAAGCAGCGCAGCGCGACCTGCAGCTGCTCGGGCGCCACGTTTTCCTCCAGACGCGCACGCGCCCAGGGCGCCGCATGGCGGGGATCGCCGTAGACCAGCAAACTCACTAGCCGCTCGCGGCCTGGATCTTCGGAGCCGGTCAGGGCGATCAGCAGGGGCAGGGTAACGGCCTGTTCACCGGCCTGCTGGCACAGGCTGGCCAGGCGCGGCAAGGCCCAGTCGGGGCGCGTCACGGCGGCGGGCAGGATCAGTTGCATCGCACGCGGCGCATCCATGGCGATCAGCGTCTGGGCGGCGGCCAGTGAGACGATGGCGTTGCGGCTCAGCAGCAGGGCCTGCACCGCTTCCCAGTGCGCAGGATCGGCCAGATGCCGCAGGCAGGTCAGCCCGATCAGCTTGCCACGGCCCCGGCCGCGCAGCAGGGTTCGCGCCTGTCGATCCATGCCAAGCGCGACGAGTGCCTTGTTCATCCGCTCTCGTGCGGTCCCGCGCAATTGCAGTTGGGTACGGTTCCATTGCAGCAAGAACCACAGCTGGCGATTGGCAGGTAGCGTCGGCACCGGCTCGGGGAGTTGCTCGCCGAGGCTGCACAAGGCGAAGAATGGGCGCCACTGCTCGTTGAATTGCTGGCGGCGAATGGCCCGGCGCCGGGCGAACTCACCGAGCAACAGCACCTGCAGCATCACCAGCACGGTGAGGCCGCCCAGGCCAAGGGCGCAATACAGCGCCAGCTGCAGCATGCCGTCGTCCGGCCAGATCGCCAGCCAGGCGCTGCGGGGCGCTGTGCAAAGCCAGGCCGGACAGTTGAGTTCAGAAGGCATGCCGCAGCCCGAGTTGCAGCCAGCGGCGCGTGTAGTAATCGCCCTGGCGATGCTGGCCAACTTCCCAGCTCAGCGCCCAACGACTGTCGAGCCAATGGCGGCCTTGCAAGCTGATGGCGCGGACATCACTGGTGATCAGTTGCTGCTCCTCGACCGCCTCTTCTTCACCAACGGTCAGGCGTAGGCCGGCATAGCTGAGACCGGCGTAGTAGTAATCCAGTGCCAGGTCGTGTCCGATCGGCGTGCCGGCATTGGCCACGTCCGTCACGTTCAGGGTGTAACCGGCGCGCCACGAATTCCAGTAGCGCTCGCCACTGAGCGCCAGCCGGTCGACCCGCGTGGTTTCGTATTCGGTGCGCCTGACACTGACGGCGCCGAGAAAACCCGCCGGCAGGCGCCGTTGCAGGCGCACATCGGCATGCCACTCGGGCAGGAAATAAGGCGATGGCTGATACCCGACCTCCGGTTGCAAGGTCCAGTTGTCATCGAGGGCGACGACCGCGCCCGCTTCGACGCCCTGGTCCCGCTCGCCGAAGCGGTGCTCATTCACCAGGGCGCCATACCAGCCGAGGCCTTCCGGTTGCGTCGACGCGTAATCCAGCCGCTGGCTGCGCCAGTTGTCGAAGCCGCTGTCCAGCCAGTCCTGTCGGGCCGAC
>CAMPJN010000280.1 GCA_946886875.1 uncultured Pseudomonas sp. | reverse complement strand
TGTTGTTCCTGGGCCAGGGTGACGATGTAGCGCAGTTCGGTGAGGGTCATAGTGTTTATCCATTAATGTGCCGCCAAGCATAGCCTTTGCATTGCAATCAACCAACCGGGCTAAACTGCCGCTTCGCGAAATGTTTTGCTGTGGAATAGGAGCGCACCATGACAACCACTGTATTGCTTGCCGGTTGTGGCGATCTGGGCACACGCCTGGGCCTGCGCCTAGCCGCGGCGGGCTGGACGGTGCATGGCCTGCGCCGCTCGGTCGAGCAGTTGCCCGCGGCGATTGTGCCGGTGGCAGGCGACCTGCAAAGCGATGTCTGTCCGGGCGCCTGGCCGGTGGGGAAACTGGACTATCTGGTGTATTGCGCAGCGGCCAATAGTTCCGATGAAGCCGGTTATCGCGCCGCCTACGTCGAGGGCTTGCGCCGGGTGCTCGGTTGGCTGGCGCAGCATGGGCAAAGGCCCGAGCGCTTGCTGTTCGTTTCCAGCAGCAGCGTTTATGGGCAACAGCAAGGCGAGTGGGTCGACGAGAATTCGCCGGCCGAGGCTGAGGGTTATTCGGGACGGATCATGCGCGAGGCCGAACAGCTCGCCCTGCGCAGCGCCATACCGGCCAGTGTGGTACGCCTGACCGGGCTCTACGGCCCGGGCCGACAGTGGTTGCTCAATCAGGTGCGCCAGGGCTATCGGGTCGCGGTCGAGCCGCCGTTGTACGGCAACCGCATCCATATCGAGGATGCCGCCGGCTTGCTGGCGTTTCTGTTGCAGGCCGATGCCCAGGGTGTGGCGCTGGAAGATTGTTATATCGGCGTCGACGACCAACCGGCGCCGCTGCATGAAGTGGTCGCCTGGCTACGCGAACAGCTCGGTGTCAGCCACTGGGCCGAGCAGGCGACAGTGCGCCGCGCCGGCAGCAAACGTTGCAGTAACGCCCGTGCTCGCGCCCTGGGTTGGGCGCCGCAGTATCCGAGTTATCGCGAGGGTTATGCGGCGATTTTGCGGGAGACGTGAATTCGTGGATGTGCGCCAGTCGCGGCCAAGGCCGCTTTTATCAAGCAAGAAATAACTTATCTTTTTGTATGTGGAAGTTTTATAGAAGCATGGACCATGTAGGAGCCAGCTTGCTGGCGATGCTTTTGACCTACAAAACCTATACAAAGCAAATTTCGGGAGTACTTGGAATGGATTCCAGCCTCTTCACCCACCGCGGCCATGCGCTTCGCCAAGGGCGCTTCTCCGAGCCCGGACGGGTTTATCTGTTGACCGCTGTTACCCACGAGCGCAAGCCGGTTTTCAAGGACTGGCAACTGGCCCGCCTGCTTATTACCGAAATGCGCCACGCGCATGAATCGAAGATTGTCGAATCTCTGGCCTGGGTCGTGATGCCCGATCATTTTCATTGGCTGATTGAGCTTATCGACACGCCAGTGCAAGCGCTGATGCAACGCATCAAATCGCGCAGCGCCATTGCCATCAATAAAGCCCGCACTGCTTACAACGGCAAACTGTGGCAGAAAGGTTTCCACGACCATGCGCTGCGCCGGGAGGAAGATATGAAATCGATTGCGCGTTATGTAGTCGCCAACCCGCTGCGAGCTGGGCTAGTCGGGCGCATTGGCGACTATCCGCTGTGGGACGCGAACTGGCTGTGACGCCACCGACCTAGATCGCCAGCAAGCTGGCTCCTACCCCAGCGCTCCGCCGAGACGGGCTACTCCTCCTACAGGAAGCGTGCCCGAATGCAATCCGAGCGCTGGATTTACTCGATTACCAGAATCGCGTCCATTTCCACTTGCGCGCCGCGCGGCAGGGAGGCGACGCCGATGGCGGCGCGGGCCGGGTAAGGCTGCTCGAAGTAACGGCCCATGACTTCATTGACCTTGGCGAAATGCGACAGGTCGGTGAGGAAGATGTTCAGCTTGACGATGTCCTTGAACGAACCGCCGGCAGCTTCGGCCACGGCCTGGAGGTTTTCGAAGACCTGCACGGTCTGGGCTTCGAAGCCTTCCACCAGTTCCATGGTCTTGGGGTCCAGCGGAATCTGCCCGGACATATAGACGGTATTTCCCGCCTTGATCGCCTGGGAATAGGTGCCGATGGCGGCCGGGGCCTGGTCGCTGCTGATAACGCTCTTGCTCATGGGAGCTCCTTGTAAGCGGTGTTGAGAATGACGCACGCCACGGGTAGCGGCGTGTCGTCTCGCCTTGAATGCTGTGTGCGCCCAAGGTCAGGCCGCATAGGGTGGTCGATAGCCAGGGGCGCTGTCAAAGCGACAGGCAATGTAAAAGATATTTCCCGGTGACTATATGGTCATTCGTCGGCCGGTTGTTCTTATCGAGTAGGCGGCTGGCGCTGTTTGCCGGCATTGCTGGATGCGGCAAACCGGTTTCAAGCTTCGACCATCGTCACCAGCGGCTGGCCCGCCTGCTGAGGTTGCAACGACAGGCGCGCGGCGCTGCGCCGGGCGATGTCGCGGTAGGCCAGGGCCAGGCTGCCCTCGGGCGCGCCGACCACTATTGGCAGGCCGTCGTCGGCGCCGAGGCGGATGCGAATATCCAGCGGCAGTTCGCCGAGCACTTGGCTGCCGTACTGCTCGGCCATGCGCCGCGCGCCGCCGCTGCCGAAGATGTGTTCCTCGTGGCCGCACTGGCTGCAGACGTGCAGGCTCATGTTCTCGATGATGCCGAGCACCGGCACATTGACCTTGTCGAACATCCGCAGGCCCTTGCGCGCATCAAGCAGGGCGATGTCCTGGGGCGTGGTGACGATCAGCGCGGCGGACACCGGCATGCGTTGGGCCAGGGTCAGGTGGATATCGCCGGTGCCTGGCGGCAGGTCGACGATCAGATAGTCGAGATCGTCCCAGGCGGTTTCGTTAAGCAGGCGGGTCAGCGCCTGGCTGATCATCGGCCCACGCCAGATCACCGGGGCTTCCTCGTCGACCAGAAAGCCGATCGACATGCACTGCAGGCCGTGGCCGAGCATGGGTTGCAGCTTGCCGTCGTGACTCTGCGGCAGACCGGACAGACCGAGCAGGCGCGGCTGGCTGGGGCCGTAGAGATCGGCATCGAGCATGCCGACCCGCGCGCCGTCGGCGGCCAACGCCAGGGCCAGATTGGTCGCGGTGGTGGACTTGCCCACCCCGCCCTTGCCCGAGGCTACGGCGATCAGTTGCTTGACCGCGGGCAGGGCCTGGGCGGTCGCGGGTGCCGCCTCTACGGCCCAGTCCACCTGGATCTCCACCGCATCGGCATCAGTCTGCGCCAGCAAGTGGCTGCGCAGTTGTTCCGCCAGGATTTGCCGGTAGCCCTCGGCCGGAAAGCCCAGTTGAATCGCCAGGCGCAACTGCCCGTCCGTTGCATCCAGGCTGCGCACGGCCCCGGCTGAAATCAGGTCGCAGCCGAGGTAGGGATCGATCCATTGGCTGAGGGCCAGTTCGGCCTGTTGCAACAATGGGGTTGGCGCAAGGTACGGGGCGCAAGCGTTCATGGTGTGTTCCTCGGATAAGGTTTATGCGGGGCCAAACAGCGCCAGCAGCGTCATCGCCGTCAGCAGCAGTCCGGCGCTTAACAGCACCAGCAGGAGAAAGGGTTTCCAGCCCTGGGCCAGCAATTCACCGAGGCTGGTGCGCATGCCCAGCGCGGCCATGCTCAGCAGCAGGCAGGCCTGTGAGGCGGCGACCAGCACCTCGCGCAGGCCGGCCGGTAGCCAACCCAGGCTGTTGAGGCCGAACAGGGCGAGAAAGCCCAGTAGGAAATAGGGAAACTCGCCGCCGCTGCTATCGCGGCTGCGCAGCAGTACGCCGAGCAGCAGCACCAGTGGCGCCAGCAGGGCGACCCGCAGCAGCTTGGTCAGGGTGGCGACATCGCCGGCGCTGTCCGAGACCAGATAACCGGCCGCGGCAGCCTGGGCCACGTCGTGAATGCTGGCGCCGAGCAACAGGCCGCTGTCCAGGTCGCTATAGCCGAGGGCCGCCAGCAGCGGCGGATAGAGCAGCATCGACAGGGTGCCGAGGGCGGTGACGCCGACCACCACGCCGAGCAGGCGGCGTTCTTCCAGGCGCCCGGCGGGAATCACCGCGGCCACGGCTATGGCCGCCGACACCCCGCAGATCGCCACCGCCACCCCGGCGACCAGGCTGTGCAGGGTCGGCAGGCGCAGCCAGCGGCCGAGCGCCAGGGCCGCGCCTATCACCAAAGGCGTGCTGCCGAGTACCACCAGCAGCGGCAAGCTACCGACCGCCAGCACCTGCTCGATGCCGATGCGCGCGCCGAGCAGGGCCACGCCGATGCGCAGCACCTGGCGGCTGCAAAAGCCCACCCCCGGTTGCAGGCGCGCATCGCCGGCCTGGCTGGCGAAACCGAAACCCAACAGCAAAACCAAAAGCAGCGCCGGTGCGGCGTAATGCTCGGCGAGAAAACTGCCGGCCAGTGCCAGCACCACGCCCAGGGCGATACCGGGATACAGGCGGCGCAGGCTGACCAAGGGCGGCGCCAGCAGTTGCAGGGTGCGTTGGTTCATCGCAGGCGCTCGCCCAGTTCGCGCAGATAGGCCCAGGGGTAGAGTCCGCGGTAGTGGCCGTCGCTAAAGAACAGTTGCAGTCCGCTGATGCCGGAGACTTGCAGCTTGTCGACGCCGACATCGGCGTCGATCAGGCTCAGGGCACCACGCTGGCGGGCCTGGGCGCAGGTCGAACAGGCGCAGCTCTTGCGCAGGGCCAGGCAGCTCAGGCGGCTGAGCTGGCCATCCGGCCAGAGCACCTCGAGGGTTTTCTGCGCCTTGCGCAGGCGGATTTCGCTGGGGGCGGCAGTCAGGATCTGGGGGCTTATGGGCATGGTTATCTCCAGTGGGCGCTATTTCGTCGGCGGCAGTGGTTCGCCGTTGGGCACCAGCAGGGTCGGTACTTCCGGCGGCTTGACCTGGCGCTGCTCGCTGTCCAGTGGGCGCGCGCTGCCGGTGGCCGCGGCGCTGGCGATCAACGCCGCCAGCAGGGCGCGTTCGAACCAGGGTTTAAAGCGCTCGGGCACGGTCAGCGCTCCAGAAATTGCAGTTTGTCGGTCTGGTCGACCCAGTCATCGGCATTCGCCAGGGGGGCATTGGTCTGGGTGATGACCGGCCAGAGCTGAGCGAGGTCGGCGTTCAACTCGATGAAATGGCTTTGCTCGGGCGGCACTTCCTTGTCGGCGAAGATCGCATCGGCCGGGCATTCCGGCGCGCACAGGCTGCAGTCGATGCAGGCTTCGGGGTTGATCACCAGGAAGTTTGGGCCTTCGTGAAAGCAATCGGTCGGACACACCTCGACGCAGTCGGTGTATTTGCAGCGGATGCAGTTTTCGGTCACTACGTA
>CAMPJN010000279.1 GCA_946886875.1 uncultured Pseudomonas sp. | reverse complement strand
TTCTGCAGGTCGTCTTCCGGCAGGTGCATGGAGCAGGAGGCGCTGACCAGGATGCCGTCCTTGTTGAGCAGGCGCATGGCCGCTTCGTTGAGGCGGCGGTAGGCGGCTTCGCCGTTTTTCAGATCCTTCTTGCGCTTGATAAAGGCGGGTGGATCGGCGATCACCACATCGAAGCGCTCTTCGGCGCTTTTCAGCTCCTTGAGCGCGGCGAACACGTCGCCTTCGATGCAGGCGACCTGCTCGGACAGGCCGTTGAGCGCGGCGTTGCGCTCGACGCCATCGAGGGCGAAGGCCGAAGCGTCCACGCACATCACTTCAGTGGCGCCGAAGGCCGCCGCCTGCACGCCCCAGCCGCCGATATAGCTGAACAGATCGAGCACGCGCTTGCCCTTGACGTAGGGCGCCAGGCGCGCGCGGTTCATGCGGTGGTCGTAGAACCAGCCGGTCTTCTGGCCTTCGATCACCGGCGCTTCGAACTTCACCCCGTTCTCTTCCAGAGCAACCCACTCCGGCACCACGCCGAAGGCGGTGTCGACGTAGCGCTCCAGGCCTTCGGCATCGCGAGCGGCGGAATCGTTCTTGAGCAGAATGCCGCTGGGCTTGAGCACCTGGATCAGCGCGGCCAGCACCTCGTCCTTGTGCCGTTCCATGGCCGCAGAAGCGAGTTGCACCACCAGAATGTCGAAGAAACGGTCGACCACCAACCCTGGCAGCAGATCGGAATCGCCGTACACCAGGCGGTAGCAGGGCTGGTCGAACAGACGCTCGCGCAGGCTCAGGGCGACATTGATGCGATGCACCAGCAGGGATTTATCCAGCACATGCTTGACGTCACGCGACAGCAAGCGCGCGCAGATCAGATTGTTCGGGCTGATCGCGACCACGCCCAAAGGCTTGCCGCCGGCCGCTTCGAGAATCGCCTGGTCGCCTGCGGCAAAGCCGCCCAGCGGGGTGGCGGCGACGTCGATTTCATTGCTGTAGACCCACAGATGGCCGGCGCGCAGGCGTCGATCGGCATTGGCTTTTAGGCGCAGGCTGGGCAGGGACATGGGTGGGCGCTCCGAAAAAAGAGCGGAAGTATAACAAAGGGCGCCCGAGGCCGAGGGTTTGGGCGCATCGCCGCGGCGATGCGTCCGGTTGCGGAGCGGTCAGGCCACCAGTGCCTCGATCAACTTCTGGTTGAACGCCGGAATATCGTCTGGCTTGCGGCTGCTGATCAGGCGACCGTCGACCACCACTTCCTGGTCGACCCAGTTGGCGCCGGCGTTCTGCAAGTCGTCGCGCAGCGATGGCCAACTGGTGATGGTTTTACCTTTGACCAGGTCGGTGCTGGCGAGAATCCAGGCGCCGTGGCAGATCACCGCGATCGGCTTGTTGGCGCGGGCGGCGTCCTTGACCAGTTCCTGGGCCATTTCGTCCATGCGAATGCTGTCCGCATTGACCACTCCGCCTGGCAGTACGATGGCGTCGTAGTCGTCGATATCGGCGCGGTCGAAGGTCTTGTCGACGTGGAAGCTGTCGCCGGGGGTGGTGTGGTGCCAGCCGGTGACCTTGTCAGGCTTATCGGAGAGGATTTCGGTTTTTGCCCCGGCGTGTTCCAGTGCCCGTTTCGGCCCGGTCAGCTCGACCTGTTCGAAACCATCGGTAACCAGCAGGGCGACGCGCTTGCCTACCAGATTCATAGAAACCTCCTTCCTGTGGGTTTAACAGGCTGTTGAATATCCGACCGGCCGGGCGATGGAAGTTCAGGTAAAAGCTGCAAGCGCAGTTTTCGTGACAACTGGTTAGACTAGAGATCCCATCGTTGCCTTGCCGTCACTGCCATGGCCTATGAACTTTCCGCCGAACAGATTCAGAAAGCCTTGCAGGGCATCAGCGTGCCGCCGCAGCCGCAAATCATGGTCGACCTGCAGATGGAGCAGTTCATGCCATCGCCGGATCTGCGCAGCATCGCCAGGCTGATCAGCCAGGACCCCGGGCTGTCGGGCGCGCTGCTGAAAATCGTCAATTCGCCGCAGTTCGGCCTGGCCGAGCGTATCGCCTCGATCCAGCAGGCGGTCGACCTGCTCGGCTGCGACACCGTGATCAATCTGATCAATGCCCAGTCGATCCGCGGCGAGCTGACCGATGAGGCCATAGTCACCCTCAACCGCTTCTGGGACACCGCCCAAGATGTGGCCATGACCTGCCTGAGCCTGGCCAAACGCATCGGCTTCCAGGCGCCGGACGAGGCCTATACCCTGGGCCTGTTCCATAACTGCGGCATCCCGCTGATGCTCAAACGCTTCCCCAACTATATGGCGGTGCTGGAGGAAGCCTATGCCAGCGCGAGCGACGAGCGCAGGGTGGTGGACACCGAGAATCGTCTGCTCAACACCAATCATGCGGTGGTCGGCTACTACACCGCCAAGTCGTGGAACCTGCCGCTGCATTTATGCGAAGCCATTGCTTGCCATCACAACGCCCAGGCGATCATCGGCGACGAGACCGCGGATGGCCGGCTGAAGACGCTGCTGGCGATTCTGAAAATGGCCGAGCATATTTGCGAAAGCCATCGGGTGTTGGGCAACCAGGTCGAAGATCACGAATGGTTGAGCATCGAAAGCCTGGTGCTCGAATACATCGGTTGGTCCGAATACGACTTTCAGGTCTGCAAGGAGAGCATTCGCGATCTGGGTGCGGTCTGAGCGAGTCTATTTTTCGCCAACCCCTGGCCCGGCCTGCACCAGGGTTACAGGCCCCGGGGTTAACCGGCCTGCTAAGCTTGCTTGAGGTTCAAGCGCCATCTGGTGGGGCCGCATGCGCACACTGCTGATCCTGCTTATCGCGCTGCTATGCCAGGCAGGGCAGGCAGAGGACGGGCAACCGTTAAAGGTCATCTTCGGCCAGTCGCGGCCGCCTTTTGTCATGGTCGAAGAGGTCGGCGGCGTGTCTGTGGAGCTGGCGCGGGAAATCTTCGCGCGAATGAACGAACCCTTCGAGCCGCTGTTTGCATCGAACAAGCGCATGGAGGTCGAGCTGCAGCAGGGTCGTGTCGATGTGGCGGTCGAGGTGCAGCCCAATGATCCCGACCTGTTCTACTCGCAGCCTTTTATCGTCTACCGCAATTATCTGGTTACCCGGCGTCGGCAGAACATCCGATTTGACGGGCACTGGACCGCGCTGCGGGGTGTCTCCGTGTGCGCCTGGCAGAACGCCGCGCAGAGCCTCGGTGCAGAGTTCGATGAAGCCAGTAGGGGCTTTGCCCACTACAGCGAGCACTCTTCCCAGCGCACCCAGGTCGAGGAATGGTTGCTGCAGCAATGCGATGCGATTCTGATCGACGGCACCTTGTTGGAATGGCAGTGGCAGCGCTTGCGCGAACAGAGCCCGCGGGTGTTCGGCGATACCGACCGCGATGTCGTTTATGTACCTTTGCCCCAGGGGCATGAGTTGTGGTGGTACGTCGGGTTCCGCTCGCGCGAACTGCGCGACCGCTTCGATGTGGCCTTGGCGCAGATTCAGGCCGATGGCACCTATCGACGGATACGCCAGCGCTACGGCCTGCAGTAGCAGAGGCTGGGCTGGCTCGTCGCTGCCGGGCATTCCTGCTAAGGTGCAGCCGCCCAACCCGCTCGTCCCGGTAGATCGCCATGCCAGAACTCCCCGAAGTCGAAACCACCCGCCGCGGCATAGCGCCTTATCTCGAAGGCCAGCGCATCAGCCGAGTTATCGTGCGCGAGCGCCGCTTGCGTTGGCCGATCCCGGAAGATCTGGATGTGCGCGTTTCCGGCCAGCGTATCGAATGCGTCGAGCGGCGCGCCAAGTACCTGTTGATCAAGGCGGAAACCGGCAGTTTGATCAGCCACCTTGGGATGTCCGGCAGCCTGCGGCTGGTCGAGTGCGGTTTGCCGGCGGCCAAGCACGAGCACGTCGATATCGAATTGGAGTCGGGTCTGGCATTGCGCTACACCGACCCGCGGCGTTTTGGCGCCTTGCTCTGGAGCACCGACCCCATGGGCCATGTGCTGCTGAGCAAGCTCGGTCCCGAGCCTCTGACTGAGCTGTTCGATGGCGAACGCCTGTTTCAGCAGTCGCGCGGCCGCTCGATGGCGATCAAGCCGTTCATCATGGATAACGCGGTGGTGGTCGGGGTCGGCAATATCTATGCGACCGAAGCGCTATTCGCCGCCGGCATAGATCCGCGACGCGAGGCCGGTTCGGTCTCCAGGGCGCGCTATATGACGCTGGCGATGGAGATCAAACGCATTCTCGCCCACGCCATCGAGCGTGGCGGCACCACGTTGCGCGACTTCGTCGGCGGCGACGGTCAGCCGGGATATTTTCAGCAGGAGCTGTTCGTCTACGGGCGCGGCGGCGAATTCTGCAAGCACTGTGGCAATACCCTGCGCGAGGTCAAGTTGGGTCAACGCGCCAGCGTCTACTGTCCGCGCTGCCAGCGCTGATTTTCGCCTGTGCTCTGACGTCGGGTCGCGCCGCGCAGTCCGGGACGCGCAGTCCAGTGCAATTTGGGGTCGATGCGCAAACGGTGGTTTCGCCGGATTGCCCCCCTGGTACGAGACAGCGTCGCTGAGGTGGCATGGGTCTACAATTACCGAACTGGATTCGAACAGAACAATAAGAAATCACCGAGGTTCAAGATGTCCGGTAACTATCTGCCCCGCAATTTGCTGGCCGAGGCGCTCGGCCATGCCGCGCTGAAACTTATGGGTTGGCGCATCGAAGGGCAGCTGCCCCAACTCGACCGGTATATCGCCATTGGCGCGCACCACACCTCGAACTGGGACTTCGTGATTTTTATCGCCTTCAAGTTCGTCCTGCGCCTGAATGCCCGTTGGTTCGGCAAGCACACGATCTTTCGCCCGCCTTTCGGTCATTTGATGCGCGCATGGGGCGGTATCCCGATCCAGCGCGACCGCCAGGTGAATACCGTGGAGTTGGCTATCCAGGCATTTCGCGAGCACAAACAGTTCATTCTGGTGCTGTCGCCGGAGGGCACGCGCAAGAAGGTCGAGCGCTGGAAAATGGGTTTTTATCACATCGCCGTCGGCGCCAATGTGCCCTTGGTTTTGGCCGCGCTGGATTACCAGAACAAGCGGGTATTCATCGGCCCGACATTCTGGCCAACGGGTAATGAGCAGGCCGATCTCAAGGCGATATTCGAGTTCTATCGCCCCTTTGTCCCGAAAAAACCTGAATACGCCTTTTATGGCGATTGACGGCCGTCACGCTGACAATTGTCGGAGCACTGTTATAGTTACTCGTACTGCCTCCTAATAGCTGAAGGATCGCCCCATGAAAGTGTTTCGTTCAACCGCTGTTGTCCTGGCTCTGACCACTGGCCTGCTGGC
>CAMPJN010000278.1 GCA_946886875.1 uncultured Pseudomonas sp. | reverse complement strand
AGGCCAAGATCACCCCCAATACCAAGGCCCTGGTGCTGATCAACCCGAACAACCCCACCGGCGCGGTGTATTCGCGCGAAGTGCTGCTGGACATCGTCGAACTGGCCCGCCAGCACAACCTGGTGCTGTTCTCCGACGAGATCTACGACAAGATTCTTTATGACGGCGCCGAGCATATCTGCACCGCGTCCCTGGCACCGGACGTGCTCTGCCTGACGTTCAACGGCCTGTCCAAGTCCTATCGCGTGGCCGGCTTCCGCTCCGGCTGGGTGGCGATCTCCGGGCCCAAGCACCGTGCCCAGAGTTATATCGAAGGCATCGACATCCTGGCCAACATGCGCTTATGCGCCAACGTGCCGAGCCAGCATGCGATCCAGACCGCCCTGGGCGGCTACCAGAGCATCAATGATCTGGTGCTGCCCAACGGCCGCCTCCTGGAACAACGCAACCGCACCTGGGAACTGCTCAACGACATTCCCGGGGTCAGCTGCGTCAAACCCATGGGCGCGCTCTATGCGTTCCCGAAAATCGACCCGAAAGTCTGTCCGATTCATAACGACGAGAAATTCGTCCTCGACCTGCTGCTTTCCGAGAAGCTGCTGATCGTCCAAGGCACGGCTTTCAACTGGCCCTGGCCCGACCATTTCCGCGTAGTGACCTTGCCGCGAGTGGACGAGCTGGAAATGGCCATAGGGCGCATTGGCAATTTCCTCAAGTCCTACCAACAGTAGTTGGAGATCGTCATGGCCCAGGGCAAACGCTACCTGCTTACCGGGGCCAGCTCCGGCATTGGCGCCGCGCTGGCACGCGAGCTGGCCAGCAAGGGCTATGACCTGGCCCTGGCCGCCCGGCGCCAAGACAACCTGCACCTGCTGGCTGCGGAACTGCAAGCACGCTTTGGCCGCAAGGCGGTGGTGCTGTCGCTCGACGTCACCGACTATGGCGCCTGCCACGATGCCATTGGCCTCGCCGCCAATGCCCTCGGCGGGCTCGATGGGATCATCGCCAACGCCGGCATCGCTTTGACCGGTAAAGCCGGTGGCGGACACTTCAAGCGCGTCCGACTGACTCTGGAAACCAATCTGATCGGCAGCATCGCCTGCCTGGACGCCGCCTGCGCACTGTTCCGTCAACAAGGCCATGGTCACTTGGTGGCCATCGCCTCGGTCGCCGGCAAGCGCGGCCTGCCGCATACCGCCGGCTATTCGGCGAGCAAGGCCGGCTTGATCAGCTATATGGAAGCCACCCGCGCCGAACTACTGGGTAAGAACATCGACACCACCCTGCTGCTACCGGGTTTTATCGATACCCCGCTCAACCGCGACATGGCCCAACGCCCGTTTCTGATCGATGTCGAGAGCGGTGCCGCGCTGATCGCCAAGCATATCGACAAACGCCATCGCAGCGCCTACGTCCCGGGTTGGCCCTGGGCGATCATTGGCCGCCTGCTGCCATTTCTGCCCACTTCGATGATTGCCAAGTTCTGATGGATCTACAGATCGACGATTTCTACAAAGATGCAGCCGCCGGCCTGCTGAGCCTTTACCAGGTCTTCCCGCGCAAGATGGCGCTTTATGTCGAAGACCTGATCGGCCGTGAAGAACCCGACGAATTCGGCCTGCCAACCCCGCGCCACCAAAGCTGCCTCGGCGCCTTGTTGTGGCTGGCCGAAGAAGGCTATCTGCGCTTCGACTCGACCATCGGCTACGACGCTCTCGACCAAGCCGTGCTCAGCGAAAAGGGCTTCCTGCGCCTGAGCCGCGGCGTACCCCACGCCTTGCGCGAAGGCGAGGCGCTGCCGCCGAGCGTGCGCAGAGTGCATGCCACGCTGGCCTTCCAACTGCGCGAAGCCCTGGCGCAACGGCATGGCGAACGCGTCGCCCGACTGACCCGTTTGCTCTTCGAAAGCGCTCTAGATCGGGCAAACGACACAGTTTGAAATAGTCGCTCAGTTGAATCGCCCAGGGCTTAGCCCTATATAGCCGGCATCTAGCAAGTCTTTCCGAGGACACGACAATGCGTATTCTGCTGTTCCTGGCTACCAACCTGGCCGTCCTGATCATCGCCAGCATCACCCTGAAGCTGTTGGGCGTCGATCGCTTCACCGGGCAGAACTACGGCAGCCTGCTGATTTTCTGCGCGGTGTTCGGTTTCGCCGGCTCGCTGATTTCGCTGTTCATCTCCAAGTGGATGGCGAAGATGAGTACCGGCACCCAGATCATCACCCAGCCGCGTACCCGCCACGAACAATGGCTGCTACAAACCGTCGAAGAGCTGTCCCGCGAAGCCGGGATCAAGATGCCGGAAGTCGGTATCTTTCCGGCGTACGAGTCCAACGCCTTTGCCACCGGCTGGAACAAGAACGACGCCTTGGTGGCGGTCAGCCAGGGGCTGCTGGAACGCTTCTCGCCCGATGAAGTGAAAGCCGTACTGGCCCATGAAATCGGCCACGTCGCCAACGGCGACATGGTCACCCTGGCGCTGATCCAAGGCGTGGTGAATACCTTCGTCATGTTCTTTGCGCGGATCTTCGGCAACTTCGTCGATAAGGCCATCCTGAAAAACGAAGGCGGCCCTGGCATCGGCTACTTTGTCGCGACCATCTTCGCCGAATTGGTACTGGGTATCCTGGCCAGCATCATCGTCATGTGGTTCTCGCGTAAGCGTGAGTTCCGCGCCGACGAAGCCGGTGCCCGTCTCGCCGGCCCCGGCGCGATGATCGCAGCGCTGCAGCGCCTGCGCGCCGAGCAGGAGGTGCCGGTGCACATGCCCAATAGCATGATGGCCTTCGGCATCAACGGCGGCCTCAAGCACGGTCTGGCTGGCCTGCTGATGACCCACCCGCCGCTGGAAGACCGCATCGAAGCGCTGCGCCGCCTGAGCTGAACAAGGCGACCAGCAAAAAGGGCGACCCTAGGGTCGCCTTTTTTGTGGTTCGTTGGGCTTCGCAAGCTCAGCGCCAACCTACGCAGCCTTCTATAACCAGCTCAGCGCCTGCCGCTCAGCCTCTGCGTAGCCGATATACCCGCTCATCAAGGCGCTGTACGCCGCGCTGCTGGAACTTCTGGTTGTCGCCCAAGGCATCACAACACTCAAGCGTTTCGATCTGCCAGGCCCGGGCGAACAACTGCTGCACTTCGCTATCGGTCACGGCAAAAGGCGGCCCCTGCATCTGCGTCTGCTCGTAGTCCAGGGTCACCAGTAAGCCTTGGCAGGTGTCGGGCATGATGGCCGACAGATGGGCGGCGTAATCTGCACGCATCTCCGCCGGCAGCGCAATCAGTGCGGCACGGTCGTAGAACGCCTGACAGTCGCCGAGTTGCTGCCTGGTCAGGGCAAAAAAGTCGCCACAGTAGATTTCCACCGCTGCTGCGCGATAAACCATGAACGCGCCCTCCTGGCTAACCTGCGGCTGCAATTGCTGCTCGTGGAAAAACGCCTCGACTGCGGCCTGCGCCAGCTCGACGCCCACCACTTGGTGCCCTTGGGCAGCCAGCCAGGCGATATCCAGGCTCTTGCCGCATAACGGCAGCAATACCCGCGCATCCTCCGGCAACGCCAAGGCAGGCCAGTGTCGTTGCAGATTAGGATTGACCTCCGGCAAATGAAAACCTATCTCGCCGCGCGTCCAACGCGCTTGCCAAAATTCCGCGTGCATAACAGTTCCCTGATTTTCATACGCTGATGCTGAGCGCGCAGCACTGCTGCATCGCAACAAACCAATCGGCATAACAGATTAAAATATCCGACTTTTTACGCTTTTATCTTCACATTAATAGATTGAATATGACGACACTCGTTCAGGAGCGCCGCCATGTTACCCAGCCTGTTTATCTCGCACGGTTCGCCCATGCTGGCCCTGGAGCCACAAGCCAGCGGCCCGGCCCTCGCTCGCCTGGCCAGCGAATGGCCGAAACCGCGCGCTGTCGTGGTGGTATCGGCACACTGGGAAAGCAGCGACTTGCGCGTCGGCGCCGCTGCTCAACCCCGAACCTGGCATGACTTCCATGGCTTTCCCGCCGCCCTGTATCAAATCAGCTATCCGGCGCCCGGCGATCCCGCCCTGGCGGCACAGATCGTTAAATTACTCGGCGATGCCGGCCTGATCGCACGACTCGACCGCGAGCGACCGTTGGACCACGGCGCCTGGGTACCGTTATCGCTAATGTACCCGCAGGCCGATATTCCGATTGTCCAGGTTGCCTTACCCAGCCACCTCGGACCGGCCTTGCAAAGCCGCATCGGCCGCGCACTGGCGAGGCTGCGCGAACAGAACATACTGCTGATCGGCTCGGGCAGCATCACCCACAACCTCAGCCAGCTCGATTGGCAGGCCGGCCCCGAGGTGATCGCGCCCTGGGCGCAAGCGTTTCGTGATTGGATAGTCGACAAGTTGGCCGATGACGATGAAAGCGCCCTGCACGACTATCGCCGCCTGGCGCCTCACGCCGTGCGCAGCCACCCCAGCGAGGAACATCTGCTGCCGCTGTTCTTCGCCCGCGCTGCGGGTGGCCAGGTTAAAGTCGAACACAGTGGCTTCAGCCTGGGTGCATTGGGGATGGATATTTACAGCTTTGCCTGAGGTCAGAATTGAACTCAGGCGACGCTCGTCTCCTGCGGCGGCTCCTTGAGCAAATAGGCCTCGAAACCCAACTGATTGAGCAAATGCACCGCCAATTCGCTGCGAATACCGCCTTCCGGGGTAACCGCGTAGAGCGTTTCGCGGTCCAGCTTCTCGGCCTGATTGCGCAGATTCGCCACCGGCAAGCTGATGCTGCCGGGCTGGTGGCCGATGCGATACTCCACCGACAAGCGCACATCCAGCATCAGCAGCTGCCGCTGATCGCGCAGAACCAGCTGCTTCAGCTGCTCCGAGGTGATCTGCGGAATCAATGTCGGGTGCACCAGCTCGACGAACAGTTCGCGGTCCAGACGCGCCAATACGCCATCTTCGAGCATGGTCACCGTGGCCGAGCGCACCGCGCCGCTGACCAGCGCCTCTTCACCAAAAAAATCCCCGACCTGCAATATCTGTTGCGGCTCCTGCCGATAGGCCGAGGGCAACGTCACCGCAGCCCGCCCCTGTTTGAGCACGAAGAAATGCTCGCCAGGCTCGCCGTAGCGCACCACGGTTTCGCCGGCCGCCACCTCGACCGTTTCGAAGCGCGCCAACAGGGTATGCAAATGCGCGGGCGGCAATCTGCCGAACAAGGGTGAGCCGAGCAACTTGCCCAGCCAATCCTCATCATGCTGCTCATCGGCCTGGGTATCGAGGCTGACGACGCCATAATCGGCAGTCTGACTCCAACTCAGCAGGCGCTCCAACAAACCGCGATCCACGCCGAACAGGCTGACATCGCTGAGCGCTACCACCGACTGCGCATGCGGCTGCATCTCGTTGAGGGCATTGCAGGCCTGCGGACTGCCCGCCAGCATCGGCTTGCGT
>CAMPJN010000277.1 GCA_946886875.1 uncultured Pseudomonas sp. | reverse complement strand
GGGCCGCACGCCTCTCGATGGGCTGAAAAAGATGCTGGATAATAAAGCATGACCCGCGCAACGGCTAGCGCCGTCGGAGACCCTTGTAATGCCTGATGAAGATATACGCCTGCAATACCTCGAAGAGTGGCTCGCTGAGCAGTTGCCGGCGCGCTTCGCCGAACGTGGTTGGGGCGCTGTACCCGGTGCCACGCTTACTTCTGCCAGCAGCGATGCGAGCTTTCGCCGCTATTTTCGCTGGCAGGGCGAGGGGCGCAGCCTGATCGTGATGGATGCGCCACCGCCGCAGGAAGACTGCCGGCCTTTCGTAAAAGTCGCCGAGTTGCTGGCCCGCTCGGGAGTCAATGTGCCGCAAATCATGGCGGCCGATCTGGAGCGCGGATTCCTGTTGCTCAACGATTTAGGCCGGCAAACCTATCTGGATGTGATCGATGCGGATAACGCCGACGCTCTATTTGCCGATGCTCTGCAGGCGCTGCTGAGCTTTCAGCAGCTGCCGATGGACACGCCATTGCCCGAGTACGACGAGGTCTTGCTGCGCCGCGAGCTGCAGTTGTTTCCTGAGTGGTATGTACAGCGCCATCTCGGCATCGAATTCGATGCAGCACAGCAAGCCGCCTGGCAGCGCGTTTGCGCGTTGCTGATCGACAGCGCCCTGGCACAACCCAAGGTGCTGGTGCATCGTGACTACATGCCACGTAACCTGATGATCAGTGCGCCCAACCCAGGCGTGTTGGATTTTCAGGATGCGGTCTACGGTCCGGTCACCTATGACGTAACCAGCCTGTTCAAGGATGCCTTTGTCAGTTGGCCCGAGGCCCAGGTGCGTGCCTGGCTGGAAGATTATTGGCGGCAGGCACGAGCCGCGGGTATCCCGGTTCAGGAGCAACTGGAAGATTTTCTGCGCGCCAGCGACTTGATGGGTGTACAACGCCACCTCAAGGTAATCGGGATATTCGCGCGCATCTGTCATCGTGACGGTAAGCCGAAGTACCTGGGCGATGTGCCGCGATTCTTCACTTATATAGAAGAAGTGATGGCGCGCCGCCCGGAGCTCGACGAGTTGGCTGAGCTGTTCGCCAGCCTCAAGCACAAGCAAGGAATGCCCGTATGAAAGCGATGATCCTGGCGGCAGGCAAGGGCGAGCGCTTGCGGCCGTTGACCCTGCACACGCCCAAGCCCCTGGTGCAGGCCGCCGGCATACCGCTGATCGAGTACCACGTGCGGGCGTTGGCCACCGCGGGCTTCAACGAGTTGGTAATCAATCATGCCTGGCTTGGTCAGCAGATCGAGGATTACCTGGGCGATGGCTCACGTTTTGGCGTGGATATCCGCTATTCGGCCGAAGGCGAACCGCTGGAAACAGGCGGCGGGATATTCCGCGCCTTGCCGCTGCTCGGCGATGCGCCCTTCCTGGCGGTCAATGGCGATATCTTCACCGACTATCCCTTCGCCGAACTACAGCGGCCGTTGTCCGGATTGGCGCATCTGGTTCTGGTGGACAATCCACCGCATCACCCGGCGGGGGATTTCTGTTTGCGCGAGGGGCGGGTGGTCGATGCTCAGGCCGACCAGGCCAGTTTGACCTACAGTGGCATCGCCGTGCTGTCGCCGCACCTGTTCGCCGATTGCCAGCCCGGTGCCTTCAAGCTGGCGCCTCTATTGCGCCAGGCCATGGCCGCTGGCCAGGTCAGCGGTGAGCACTTCGCTGGGCGCTGGGTCGATGTCGGCACCCATGAGCGCTTGGCCGAAGTCGAGCTGTTGCTTGCCCAGGGGCGTTGAGATGCTCTGGCCATCGACCCTGCTGGGCGCCTTCGCCGGCATGATCGTGGCCAGCATTCCGGGCGCGTTGCTTGGTGCTCTGTTGGGACAGGTGCTGGATCGGCGCTTGCAGCTCCGCAGTTGGGCGGAATTACGCGAGCGGCTTGGGATCAAGCCGGCGCCCGGCGACGAGGAGTTGCTGTTCGTGCTACTCGGCCGTCTGGCCAAGTGCGAGGGGCGGGTGCTACCGGTGCATATCCAACAGGCGCGCGCGGAAATGCAGCGCCTGGCTCTGGACCCTGTCGCGCAACAGCGAGCGATTGCCGCTTTCGCCCGGGGTAAGACCGGGCGCGATAGTTTGCGCGCGCCGTTGCGTCGCCAGCGCGCCCGCGCGGAGGCATTGTTGCGCGCCTGCTGGCGCATGGCCTGGGTCGATGGCCAGGTCGGCCGCACCGAGCGTGAGCTGATCCTGCTGTGGGGCAAGTGGATGGCGGTGTCGTCCACCACTCAGGACGTGTTGAGCGCGGCCTATGCGCCCAAACAGGCTGCGCCCGTGGCCCGCGGCGGTAGCTATCAGGAGGCGCTGCGCTTGCTCGGCGTGGCGGCCGACAGCGAGCCGGCGCAAATCAAACGCGCCTATCGGCGGCTATTGAGTCGCCACCACCCGGACAAACTGGCCGGCAGCGGGGCCAGCCCCGAGCAGGTGCGTGAGGCCACCGAGGCGACCCGCGAACTGCACAATGCCTACAGTCTGATTCGCCAGCGTCATGGCTTTCGTTAACGAGCTTCGGCGGATTATTGGGCTGCTTTTAGCTGTGCGCTGAGCCAGCCGCGAACGCGCCGATAGAGTTGTTCCTGCTCGGCGTTGGTGTTGCCCGGCAGCGCTTTCATTGCGACCTGGGTATACGCCGGGTGTTGTGTGCGCTTGCTCGCCTGCATGCGTTTGGTCGCGGCCTGGCGATCACTCTGGCGATCCTTGTAATAGAAATCCCCGGTGGCCAATTTAAGTCCGGGCACCAGCTCGTCGAGGGCGGGACCGTACTCCGCCGGCAGCTCGCCTGCGACCACCAGCAGATGCTGCACATTGGCCGGCTGGCGTTCTTTCAGGTAGTGCGCCGCCCAATAGGCGCCGCTACCGTGCCCGAGTAAGACGATGGTCTGCGCCTGCTGTTGCTGGGCAAAGGCCACCGCAGCCTCGATCCGCGCGAGTACCCGTGCCGCATGGCTCTCGCGCAGGGTTTCGGGGTCGCTAGGCTGCTCGGCGATTGCGGGTGGCGGTTCCTCGCTTGGCGGTGCTGCTTGTTCATCCGGAGCGGTGGTGGGGTGCTCGTCAGCTGCGGCCGCCACGTCGGGCTCGTCCGCGCTACTGACGTCAGCAGCGCCATCGACAGCCGGAGTCTCATCTGCGGCGGCGGGCGGTTCGGCGTTTGCGGCAATCGATCTGGCTGGCACGAATGGTTGGTTGGGGTCCGGCAGTGTCAGGCTCAGGCTGTGCCAGCCAGCATCGGGCAGTTTGTGGCGCAGCGGCGAGATGGTTTTCGGCCAGTCGGCGCTTTCGCCATCGCCCGGGACAATGATCACCGCGCCGTTGGGGTTGCCTGTATTGGCCGGTAACCAGAGGGCGAGGAAGGATTCGTCTGCGGTCTGCAGTTGCTGTTGTTCGCCAGGCAGCAGTTGTTGTTCCAGCGCCATGGCGCTGGCCTCGCTGCGCTCCAGCAGGGGCGCGCGCGGGACCGCTATGGTTTGTACCGCCGTGTCCGCGCTTGTTTCTGCGCTTGCCGGCTCGGCTGCAGTGTCGGCCGGCGCTTGTTCTTCTGCGTGGGTATGGATGCCGATCAAGAGCAGGCATAGGGCAAGGTGGCTGCAGCGCGAGGACATGCGACTTCTCCAGCGGGATTATTGAGTTCAGCCTAGCTGTTTTGTTCGCCTTTTGTCTGCGCGCCGAGGTCGAGCCGGGCTGATACAATGCGCGCCTTCCGTGAATGCTACCGAGGTGCGCCATGCAACCCTTCGCCATTGCTCCGTCGATCCTCTCCGCCGACTTCGCCCGCCTCGGCGAGGAAGTGGATAAGGTCCTGGCCGCCGGTGCCGACATCGTTCACTTCGACGTGATGGACAACCACTATGTGCCGAACCTCACCATCGGCCCTATGGTCTGTGCGGCGCTGCGTAAATACGGCATCACCGCGCCAATAGACGCGCACTTGATGGTCAAGCCGGTGGACCGGATCATCGGCGATTTCATCGAAGCCGGCGCCAGCTATATCACCTTTCACCCGGAAGCCAGCGAGCATATCGACCGCTCCCTGCAACTGATCCGCGACGGTGGCTGCAAGGCCGGCCTGGTGTTCAATCCGGCGACCCCGCTGGAGGTGCTCAAGCATGTGCTGGACAAGGTCGACATGATCCTGCTGATGAGCGTCAACCCGGGGTTCGGTGGGCAGAAGTTCATTCCCCATACCCTGGAAAAACTCAAGCAAGCCCGTGCGTTGATCGATGCCAGCGGTCGCCAGATCCGTTTGGAAATCGACGGCGGGGTCAATGTGCAGAATATCCGCGAGATCGCCGCGGCTGGCGCCGACACCTTCGTCGCCGGCTCGGCGATTTTCAATCAGCCGGACTATAAAACCGTGATCGACGCCATGCGCGCGGAGTTGGCCGCGGTGCGTGGGTGAACGCTCTCACTGAGCTGTTCCAGGGAAGTTTGCCGCGCCTGGTGATGTTCGACCTGGACGGCACCCTGGTGGATTCGGTGCCGGATCTGGCCGCAGCCGTCGATAAGACCCTGATCCTGCTCGGCCGTCCGCCCGCCGGTATCGAACAAGTGCGCGACTGGGTCGGCAATGGCGCCCGGGTGTTGGTGCGCCGTGCCCTGGCCGGTGGCTTGCGGCACGAGGATGTCGATGAGCTGATCGCCGAGCAGGCACTCGAGCTGTTTATGCAGGCGTACGCCGAAAGCCATGTGCTGACCACCGTTTACCCAGGCGTGCGGGAAAGCCTGGATTGGTTGCGTGGGCAGGGTGTAGAGCTGGCGGTCGTTACCAACAAGCCGGAGCGTTTCGTCGCCCCCTTGTTGGACGAAAAGGGTTTGGGCGGCTATTTCCGCTGGATCATCGGCGGCGATACCTTACCCCAGCAAAAGCCCGATCCGGCGGCGCTGCGCTACGTCCTGCAACTGGCCCGGGTCGAGGCGGCCGAGGCGTTGTTTGTCGGCGACTCGCGCAATGATGTGTTGGCGGCCAAGGCCGCTGGCGTGCCCTGCGTCGCGGTGAGCTATGGCTATAACCATGGCCGACCGATTGCCGAAGAGCATCCGGCGTGGGTACTCGAATCTTTGTTCCAGCTGCTGCCGGTCGCCGAGCAGTTGGCCCCTGCCGGGGCTTGAGAGGCGCAACGCCCCGCTTTATGGGGCGTGCCGGGTTGATTCGCTCCCTGGCCTGCGCTAGTGTGGCCGGACTTTACTCCCACCTGACAAGAGAGCTCCGTGGTGGTTATCTGCACGCGCTGGTCCGCAAGAACCGGTATGAATATCCTCAAGGCTTTGGCCCGTTGGCGCTGGCGCCTCTGACCTGATCTTGGCCGCATTGCCGGCGCGTTTGCACACGACCGTATACCTCAAGCCACGAGGCTGCACATGACCCGCGAAGAATTCCTGCGTTTAGCCGCTGCCGGCTATAACCGCATTCCC
>CAMPJN010000276.1 GCA_946886875.1 uncultured Pseudomonas sp. | reverse complement strand
GCTTCGCGCAGCATGTTGGCGGCCAGGTGCACGTTGAAGCCGTACCAGTTGGCCATCGCCCCGGTCTCGCCGGCCAGCGCGAGGAACTCGGGTGCCCGCGCCGCCATTTGCTCAGCAGCCTTGAGCAGGCGCGTGCGCCGCTCGTTGGGCGCCAATGCGGCCCAGGCGGGAAACGCCGCCTGCGCCGCCGCTACCGCGGCATCGGCATCTTCCAGGGTGGCGGCGGCAACCCGCGACACGACTTCGCCGGTCACCGGGTTGCGGCGCTCGAACACGCGACCATCAGCAGCCGGTCGCGACTGACCGCCAATCAGCAAAGGCACCTCGAACATGGGGAATTCCTCTTATTGTGCTTATTTGGAAACGCGCTCGGTCAGGCCAGGATGGGCGATTCGGTAATCACCCGCCTTAGCGTCTCAGCGCTTGTAAGCCTGCAGGCCTGGCTTGATGCTCTTCTCGTCGAGGAACTGCTTCATGCCCTGCTCGCGGCCGCCTTCTTTGTCGAGCAGACGCGACTGGTCGAGCTTGGCGTACAGGTAATCCTCGTTCTGCTCCCAGGTCAGTTCGCGGCAGCGCTTGAAGCCGATCTTCGCCGCACGCATAACCACCGGATTTTTCTCCAGCAGGTTGCGCGCCAGCTCGATGGTGGTTTCACGCAGCTGGGCCAGCGGTACGCTCTCGTTGACCAGGCCCATCTGCGCGGCTTTCTGCCCGTCAAAGGTCTTGCCGGTCATGATGTAGTACAGCGACTGACGGTGACCGACGGTATCGGCCATGGCCTTGCTCACCAGATTGCCCGGCGGGATGCCCCAGTTGATTTCCGACAGACCGAAGGTCGCCTCGTCGGCGCAGATCGCCAGATCGCAGGCCACCAGCGGGCTGAAGCCGCCGCCGAAGCACCAGCCGTTGACCATGGCGATGGTCGGCTTGGTGTACATGCGCAGCAGCTTCCACTGCCATTGCGAGGCCTCGCGGCGGATCTTCTCCTGGAGGATTTCCGGGCCGGCGTCGATTTCGCGGAAGTATTCCTTCAGGTCCATCCCCGCGGTCCAGGCTTCGCCGGCACCGGTCAGCACCAGCACGCCGGCCTCGGGATCCTGCTCCAGGGTCTCCAGCACCTCGACCATTTCGCGGTTCAGGGTCGGGCTCATGGCGTTGCGCTTTTCCGGGCGATTGAGAATCACCCAGGCGATGCCCTCTTCGAGCTCGACCTTGACGGTTTTCCAACGGTTTTCGTAACTGCTCATCTCTCACCTCTTGTCTTGGCTGTTAGCGCCTTGAGACAAAATTACCTCGCAAATATAGTTATGTCAATTAACTATATTTGCGAATTTGACCCTGTATGAAAGAGATTGAATCGCCTAAACACCCGCCTAACGCTTAGATACGAGGAAATATGCGCAAGCGCGTGCGACGCACCCTAAAATCACATTAATAAACATAACCTTATTGCCCGACCGCTGGCTGAGGCGAAAATACGCCTTGCTCCTAGCTCCGTAGGAGCCAGCTTGCTGGCGATCGAACGCTGCCCCGGATTGCGCCAAGGCTAAGCTGGGCTACGAATCTCGGATTCGTAGGGTGGACATAGCGAAGCTTTGTCCACCGCTGGCGCCCGGATGGCGGACAAGCCTGCAGCATGTCCGCCCTACTGCCCCAGGTCTGATACGGTATCTACTGGGCAGACGGCCGAATGGCCAAAAAGAAAAACCGCCGAAACAGCGCAAAGGCTGCCGGCAGTTTAAGGGGAAACCGGTGGCAATCAGTCCTGCAACGACTCCACGCCCAGCTCGTCCCACACCTCTTCGGCGAGGTGAAAGCTGGCGTTGGCCGCGGGGATGCCGCAGTAGATGGCGCTCTGCATCAGCACCTCCTTGATCTCGTCGCGGGTCACGCCGTTGTTCTTCGCCGCGCGCAGGTGCAGCCGGAGTTCGCCCTCGCGATTCATGCCGATCAGCATGGCGATGGTGATCAGACTGCGGGTGTGCCGCGGCAGGCCAGGGCGGGTCCAGATATCGCCCCAGGCGTGGCGGGTGATCATGTCCTGGAACTCTGCGTTGAACGGCGTGATGTGCTGCAGGCTGCGCTCGACATGGGCATCGCCCAATACCGCGCGGCGCACCTGCATGCCGGCTTCGTAGCGTTGTTTCTCGTCCATTGCGTGAACTCCGGGGTGGTGGTGCGCATGGCGCACCCTACGGGCGTTGCGTGGTACGGCGTAGGGTGCGCCATGCGCACCGGAACGATGGTCAGGGCTGCAGAAAATCCAGCACGGTCCGGGTGAAAGCCTCCTCGGCCTCGACGTTGGACAGGTGCGCGGCCGGCAGCTCGATCAGTTCGGCATTGGCGATGCGCTCGGCCATAAAGCGGCCATCGCTCGGGGTGGTGACCGGATCGGCGCTGCCGCAGACGATCAGGGTCGGCGCCTTGATCATCGCCAATTGCTGGCGAAAATCAGCATCGCGTATCGCCGCGCAATTGGCTGCGTAGCCCGCGGGCGAAGTCTGCGCCAGCATGCCGACGACGAGTTCGACCTTCTGCGGCTGCATCTCGGCGAACGCCGCGGTGAACCAGCGAACGATGGAGGCATCGCGCAAATCGCGCATAGCCTGGGCACCTCCCGCCAGCACGCCCTCGATACGCGGGCTCCATACTTCGGGCGAGCCAATCTTGGCGGCGGTGTTGCACAACACCAGGCGCTCGATGCGCGCCGGGGCGTTGATCGCTAGCCACTGGCCGATCAGTCCGCCCATGGACAGGCCGCAGAAGCTGGCCTTGGAAATATCCAGGGCATCGAGCAGCGCCAGTGCGTCGCGGCCGAGCTGCTCGATGCTGTAGGGGCCTGCGGTCGCCAGCGATTGGCCGTGGCCACGGGTATCGAAACGCAATACTCGGAAATGCTCGGTAAAGGCCGGCATCTGCGCATCCCACATACCCAGGTCGGTGCCCAGGGAATTGCTCAGCACCAGCACAGGCGCGTCGGCCGGGCCTTCGAGTTGGTAATGCAGGTCGCCGTCGGCGAGGTGGACAAAGGGCACGGAAAACTCCTTCATATAGACAAAGCGCGGTGTTCGGCCAGGGCGCGGGCGACCCAGCGGCGCGCCTGGCCGAGGTAATGGGCGGGATCGAGCAAGCGGTCCAGCTCTTCGGCATTCAGCTGGACGCCGACTTCGGCGTTATCGCCGAGCACCGCGCGCAGATGGCGGCGCTCGGCAAGCGCCTGGCGGCAGCAGTGTTCGACCAGGTGATGGGCGCTATCGCGGCCGATGCGCTGGGCCAGGGCAATGCTCACCGCCTCGGCCAGCACCAGGCCCTGGGTCAGGTCGAGGTTGCTGCGCATACGCGCGGCGTCCATCTCCAGGCCAGGCACCGCGAGCAGCGCCTGCTGCAGGGCGCCGGAGACCAGGCAACACAGCTGCGGCAGGGTTTCCCATTCGGCATGCCACAGGCCCAGGCTGCGCTCGTGCTCCTGGGGCATGGCGGCGAACAGGGTTGCGACCAACCCTGGCGCGCGAGTCGCGGCAGCGATCAGCACCGCCGCGCCGACCGGGTTGCGCTTGTGCGGCATGGTCGAAGAGCCGCCCTTGCCTGGCGCCGAGGGTTCGAATACCTCGCCGACATCGGTTTGCATCAGCAGACTCAGATCGCGCCCCAGCTTGCCCAGACTGCCGGCGATCAGACCAAGCAGCGCGGCGAATTCCACCAGGCGGTCGCGCTGGCTGTGCCAGGGTTGATCCGGCAGCGCCAAACCCAACTCCTCGGCAAGCGCCTCGGATACCGGCCAAGCCTGCTCGCCAAGCGCCGCCAGGGTGCCGGCGGCGCCGCCGAATTGCAGCACCAGCAGGCGAGGTTTGAGTTCACTCAAACGCTGGCGATGGCGGGTGATGGCACCGAGCACGCCAGCCAGTTTCATGCCCAGAGTCACCGGCGTGGCGTGCTGCAACCAGGTGCGCCCCGGCAGCAGGCTATCGGCATGGCGTTCGGCCTGGATCGCCAAGGCCTCGGCCAGTTGCGCCAAGTCGGCTTCCAGCAGCTCGACGGCTTGGCGCAGTTGCAATACCAGGCCGCTGTCCATCGCATCCTGGCTGGTGGCGCCAAGATGGACATAGCGCTCGGCGTCTTTATCCGTGCTGGCGATGCGTTTACCGAGCATCTTCACCAGCGGAATCGCCGAATTGCCGGCCGTGGCGATGGCCTCAGCCAGTTCGGAGAAGTCATAGAACTCGGCGCGGCAGGCGGCCTCGATCGGCGCCAGCGCGGCCTGGGGGATCAAACCGACGCGGGCCTCGGCACGGGCCAAGGCCGCTTCGAAATCCAGCATGCCCTGCACCCGGCCGGTGTCGGAAAACACCGCGCTCATGGCGGCGCTGCTGAAGTAGCGGTCGAACAGTTGGTTGCTCAAGACATTTATCCCAATAGGCACTTGCAGATCAGCCTAGGTTCGCAGCACTGGCCTGGCGAATCCAGCGCCGACTGTGTGGGAGGGGCCGGGCGGCGATCCGCTTTAGCCGCGATGGCTATTGCGGCCTGTCGCGGCTAAAGCCCCTCCCACAGCGCCAATCAAACCCTTTCTATCGCCAGCGCCAACCCCTGACCGACGCCCACACACATGGTCGCCAGCCCGCGCTTGCCGCCTGACTTTTCCAACTGATGCAAGGCGGTCAGCACCAGGCGCGCGCCGCTCATGCCCAGCGGATGGCCGAGGGCGATGGCGCCGCCATTCGGGTTGACCTGGGGCGCGTCGTCGGCCAGGCCGAGGTCGCGCAGCACGGCCAAACCCTGGCTGGCGAAGGCTTCGTTGAGTTCGATCACATCGAAGTCGGCGACCGCCAAACCCAGGCGCTCGCACAGCTTGCGCACCGCCGGCACCGGGCCGTAGCCCATGATCCGTGGCGCCACGCCGGCGCTGGCCATACCCAGCACCCGGGCGCGCGGCGTCAGGCCATGTTTTTTCACCGCCTCGGCCGAAGCCAGGATCAGCGCCGCGGCGCCATCGTTGACCCCCGAGGCATTGCCGGCTGTGACGGTCTTGTCCGCGCCATTGACCGGCTTCAATTTGCTCAAGGCTTCCAGAGTGGTATCCGGGCGCAGGTGTTCGTCCTGATCGATGACGGTGTCGCCCTTCTTGCCCTTGATCGTCACCGGGACGATCTCCTCGGCAAAGAAGCCGGCGGCCTGGGCGACAGCAGCGCGCTGCTGGCTGCGCAGGGCGAAGGCATCCTGGTCGGCGCGGCTGATGTTGAAATCATCGGCGACGTTATCGGCGGTCTGCGGCATGGCATCCACGCCGTATTCGGCCTTTATCAGCGGGTTGATAAAGCGCCAGCCGATGGTGGTGTCCTCGATCTTCTGATTGCGACCATAGGCGCTGTCGGCCTTGCCCATCACATAGGGGGCGCGCGACATCGACTCGACGCCGCCGGCGATGGCCAATTCCATCTCGCCGCTGGCGATGGCACGA
>CAMPJN010000275.1 GCA_946886875.1 uncultured Pseudomonas sp. | reverse complement strand
TTCTTGCCCGGGTGGCTCCACATAAAGCTCAGGTACAGGCGCAGGTTGGCGAACTTTTGCCAGCGATCGCCGGGCATTTTGTCCAGCAGCGAGCGTTTGCCGTGCACCACTTCGTCATGGGAGACCGGCAGGATGAAGTGCTCGGAAAAGGCGTAGAGCAAGCCGAAGGTCAGCTGATGGTGGTGATAGCCACGGTTGACCGGGTCTTCGCTGATGTATTTGAGGCTGTCGTGCATCCAGCCCATGTTCCATTTATAGGAGAAGCCCAGGCCGCCTTCGTTGGTCGGCCGGCTGACGCCGGGCCAGGCGGTCGACTCTTCGGCGATCACCAGGGCGCCGGGGGTTTCAGTGGCCACCACGTCGTTGAGATGGCGGATGAACTCGATGACTTCGAGGTTCTCGCGGCCGCCGTGGCAGTTGGGTATCCACTCGCCTTCCTTGCGTGAGTAGTCGCGGTAGAGCATCGAGGCCACGGCGTCCACGCGCAGGCCGTCGACATGGTAGGTGCGCAACCAGTGCAGCGCCGAGGCCAGCATAAAGCCGTGCACTTCGGTGCGGCCGAGGTTGTAGATGTAGGTATCCCAATCCTGATGGAAACCCTCGAAGGGGTGTTCGTATTCGTATAGCGCGGTGCCGTCGAAGCGGCCCAGGCCATGGGCGTCGGTGGGGAAATGCGCCGGCACCCAGTCGAGGATCACGCCGATGCCGGCGCGGTGGCAGGCATCGACGAAGGCGGCGAAATCATGGGGGCTGCCGTAGCGCGCGGTCGGCGCGAATTGCGACAGCGGTTGGTAGCCCCAGGAGCCGCCGAACGGGTGCTCCATGATCGGCAGCAGTTCGATATGGCTGAAACCCATCTCCAGCACGTAGGGAATCAGCTGCTCGGCCAGTTCGTGCCAGCTGAGTACGCGGCCCTCCTCCCCGCCTTCGCGGCGCCAGGAGCCGGCGTGCAGTTCATAGATCGACAACGGCTGCGAGTGCGCCTGGCGTCCGGCGCGCTGCTCGAGCCAATCCTGGTCGTGCCAGTCGAACAGCAAGGGTTGCGACACCACCGAGCCAGTCGCAGGCGGTGCTTCGGTGGCCAGGGCCATGGGGTCGGCCTTCAGCGCCAGCAAGCCGCCCGGCCCGAGGATTTCGTATTTGTATACCTCGCCGGCCTGCAGGCGCGGGATAAACAGCTCCCACACCCCGCTCGGTAGCCGTTGGCGCATGGGGTGGCGGCGGCCGTCCCAATTATTGAAATTTCCGACCACTGAGACCCGCTGCGCGTTAGGCGCCCAGACCGCGAAGCGCACTCCGTCGATGCCGTCGTAAGTGGCCAACTGGGCGCCGAAGCGCTCGCCGAGTTCGCGGTGGTTGCCCTCGGCGAACAGGTATAGATCGACTTCCCCGAGCAACAAACCGAAGGCGTAAGGGTCTTCGGTTTCCTGCACGCTGCCGCCCCAGTCGATGCGGTAGCGATAGGCCCGCGGGCTGTCCAGACGCATGCTGAACAACCCCGGCGTCGAGCCTTGAGCCATGTCGCCGAGCGACTCGCCGCTTGCGCCATCGAGCACTTCGACCCCCATGGCCCCCGGCAGATAGGCGATGACCAGCGTACCGCGCTCGTCGCGATGCGGCCCGAGAATGGCAAAGGGGTCACCATGGGTGGCCCTGCTCAGGGCTTCGATATCGGCCTCGGCAAGGTGCTCGGCTACATCCTCATTCATCATGTCCGCTCCCCGATAGATGTTCGATCAACTCCACCATTCCCTGCACCGGCACGATCAGCCAATCAGGGCGATAGCGGCTTTCATAGAGAATTTCATAAGCGGTTTTCTCGATGCAGAACAGCGCCAGTGCCGCGGCCTCGCCCTGGCGCTGATACCAAGCGTGGGGCAGTTGCGCGGCGGCGACCCTGTAGGCGTCATAGAAGGCGCTGCGGGCTTGACTGCGATAGGTCGCGGCGATGGTCCGCCGGGCCTGTTCGGCCTCGGGCGACACGTCAGTACTCTGGGCATTGCGCATGGCCATGGCCGCAGCGTAATCGAAGGAGCGCAGCATGCCGGCGACATCCTTCAGCGGGCTGTGGCGTTTGCGCCTTTCCTCCAGGCTGCGCGCCGGCTCGCCTTCGAAGTCGATCAGGTAAGCGTCGCCGTGGGCGACCAATACCTGGCCCAGATGCAGATCGCCATGCACGCGCATGCGCAGCCCGCCCGCCGAGCGTTCCGCCAGTTTCGCCACCAGGCCGAGCAATACCTTGCCCTGGCCGATCAACCAGTCGACCTGCTCACGCTGCTCGGCCGCGAGGCTGCTGCGCACCCCGTTCAGGGCTTCGAGCGCTTGCCGTACCTGGTCTTCGATGGTGCGCTGCCATTCGACGGTATCGGTCTGGGTGCTTTGCACCGCACCGAAATCGGGGTTGTCCGAAGGCTGGGCCAGGGCAACGTGCAGCTCGCCGACGCGACGGCCGAGAATGCCGGCGAAGCCTTGCAGCTCGGCAAGCGCGTAATACTGGTTCTCCACCGTGGAGAGGCCGCCGACCAGTTCGTCGCGGATCGCCCGTTCCAGGGTGTCCTGGGTCCACTGCCAGGCATCGCCCTGGTTGCTCACATAGCCCTGCAGAATCATCAGGGTATGGCTTTCGCCGTGATGGTCGACCCTGCGCACCTCGCCCAATAGCGGCGCGATATTGGCGAAGCCCAATTCAGTCAGGTAACCGCATATCTCGCTTTCCGGGTGGATGCCCGGCAGCACGCGGCGCAGCACCTTGAGCACCATGCGTTCGCCGACCAATATCGAGCTGTTCGATTGCTCGGCGGAGATCGGGTTGATTTCCTCCTCGGGCAAGTCCTCCAGGGTGTGCAGGCGCGAGGTGGAGACGAACTGGATTTCATTGCCCTCCCAATGCAGCACGCTGTCCTTGCGCAAGCTACTGAGCACCTGGCGGCAGAACTCGGGCAGTACGCAGGCGTCGGTTAGCAGCCCGACCTGCGGGCCGCGGCGCAAGCGTGCCAGGGCCAATTGCTGCGGCAGCGGGCTGCCGGCCTGGTGTTCGGCGATATAGCCGAGCGGCAACTGGAAGTAGTCGAAGGCATCGTCGTGGCTGACTTGTACTTCGCAGAGCAGGAACGGGTCGGCCTGCTCGCCGAATGGAATGGCGTACAGCAGATGCAGCTGACGCAGGGGCTTTTCCCGGTGGCTGAACCAGCGACGCTTGGGCAGGTAGGCGGTCAACGACTCCTGTTCCAGGGTTTGCCGGGCGCGGCCCTGCGCCAGCTCGTGCAGATGGCGTTTGATCACCAGGGTCGGCAGTTCCGGCATGCGGTCGACCGGCGCGGTGTGCCAGTTGGGCATCTGTTTTTCGTCGGCCAGGAGGAACCAGTAGAAGCCGTAAGGCGGCAGGGTCAGCAAATATTTGAGCTCGCCGATGGGCGGGAAGGAACTGCCGCCGACCATCTCCACCGGCACCTTGCCGGCATAGCTGGACAGCTCCAGCTCCGCCGCCTGGGCCGAGCGCGAAAGGTTGGCGACGCAGAGGATCACGTCATGCCGGTCGCCGTCGGTGTACTCGCGCAGGTAGGCGAAGATCCGTCTGTTGCTCGGCGTCATCATCTTCAGGCTGCCGCGGCCGAAGGCCTTCTGCTGCTTGCGGATCGACAGCATGCGCCGCGTCCAGTTGAGCAATGAATGCGGGTCGCGGGCCTGGGCTTCGACATTGATGGTCTGGAAGCCGTACAGCGGGTCCATGATCGGCGGCAGCACCAGGCTGGCCGGGTCGGCGCGGGAGAAGCCGCCGTTGCGGTCGATCGACCATTGCATCGGCGTGCGCACGCCGTCGCGGTCGCCGAGAAAGATGTTGTCGCCCATGCCGATCTCGTCGCCGTAGTACAGGGTCGGCGTGCCCGGCATCGATAACAGCAAACTGTGCAACAGTTCGACCCGGCGCCGGTCGCGCTCCACCAGCGGCGCCAGCCGCCGGCGGATGCCAAGGTTGATCCGCGCGCGGCGGTCGGCCGCGTAGAAATCCCAGAGGTAATCGCGCTCCTGGTCGGTGACCATTTCCAGGGTCAGCTCATCGTGGTTGCGCAGGAAGATCGCCCACTGGCAGTTCTGCGGAATATCCGGGGTCTGGCGCAGGATGTCGGTAATCGGGAAGCGATCCTCCTGGGCGATGGCCATGTACATGCGCGGCATCAGTGGGAAATGGAACGCCATGTGGCATTCGTCGCCCAGCCCGCCGTCGGTGCCGCCGAAGTACAGCTGGGTGTCTTCCGGCCATTGATTGGCTTCGGCCAGTAACATGCGGTCGGGGTATTTGGCGTCCAGCTCGGCACGGATCTTCTTCAGCACCACGTGGGTTTCCGGCAGGTTCTCGTTGTTGGTGCCGTCGCGCTCGATCAGGTAGGGGATGGCGTCCAGGCGCAGGCCGTCGACGCCCATGTCGAGCCAGAAGCGCATCACCCCGAGGACTTCCTTGAGCACCTGCGGGTTGTCGAAGTTGAGGTCCGGCTGGTGCGAGTAGAAGCGATGCCAGAAGTACTGGCCGGCGACCGGGTCCCAGGTCCAGTTGGAGTTTTCCGTGTCGAGAAAGATGATCCGCGTACCCAGGTACTTCTGGTTGGAGTCGGACCACACGTAGTAGTCGCGGGCCTTGGAGCCCTTCTTCGCCTCCCGCGCGCGCTTGAACCAGGGGTGCTGGTCGGAGGTGTGGTTGATGACCAGTTCGGTGATCACGCGCAGGCCGCGTTGGTGCGCCTCGGCGATAAAGCGTTTGGCATCGGCCATGCTGCCGTAGTCCGGATGCACCCCGCGGTACTCGGCGATATCGTAGCCATCGTCGCGCCGCGGCGAAGGATAGAACGGCAGCACCCAGATGGTATTGACGCCCAGGTCGGCGATGTAATCGAGCTTTTCGATCAGGCCGGGAAAGTCGCCTATGCCGTCGTTGTTCGAGTCGAAATAGGACTTCACGTGAACCTGATAGATGACCGCATCCTTGTACCAATAAGGGTCATCGAGAAAGGCTGCGGGTCTGCTTTTCTTGGCCATCGGACTGCTCCTTTAGGCTGAAACTCGCGCCCTGCAGTCATCCGTGTGAGCCAAAGCCCTTGGGGTGGATGACGGCAGTGAGACGTTCATCGCAATGCTGCTCAGCCAGTTGGGCGGATGCGCCAGATCCCGAACGGCTGTTGCATGGGGTCGAGGCGCATCCACTGGGTTTTGCCATGCCAGATCCAGCTATGGCTGTTCATCAAGTCCTCACCGCGCATGCTGGCGTCGTCCGGCAAGCCGAATTCCCATAGCGGCAGCTCGAAATGCGCCTCCTGGGCGTTATGCGGGTCGAGGCTGATCGCCACCAGAATGAAATTCTCCAAATCCGGTGTGCTTTTGCCGAAGTACAGGATGTTGTCGTTCCAGGCGTTGTAAGCACGGAAACCAAGATGGGTCTGCAGGGCGGGATTGAGGCGGCGAATGCGGTTGAGCTGGGCGATTTCGG
>CAMPJN010000274.1 GCA_946886875.1 uncultured Pseudomonas sp. | reverse complement strand
CCCGGCTTCGGCATGGCCGCTGGCCAACCAATCGGCGACCGCTTCGGCGCTCAGTTGCTCGCGGGGGGCGTCGGGCTGCGGCACCTCGGCCGGTATCTGCCAGTCAGGGTGTTTATCTGCCAACGGTGCTGGCGCGGCGATGCGGGCGATCTCTAGCAGCAGCGGCTGGTCGGCGCCCTTGACCAGGAAGTCTTCGTAGAGCGCGCGGTTGTCGTGGTAGTTGTGACAGCCGGCGCTGGCGCAAGTATCGAAGGCCATGCCCTGGTGGCTGGGACGGTCCTCGGCAATGTCCGCATGGCAGTGCACGCAGAAGTCGTCGGGCAGGGTCACCGCCATCGGCCGGGTGCGCTCGGGCGCATGCTCGACGTGACAGGCCAGGCAGTAGCGCGCGTCCAGATGGGCCAGGCGATCGGCATTGCGCGGGTCGGTGAACTTGCTTTGCGGGTGGGCGTCACGGGCGGTTTTCAGTTCATCGCCATGGCAATTGACGCAAGCCTGCTGCAGCACCTCGCCGCCGCCCATTGGGCTGACATGGCAGGCGCCGCAGGCCTGCTCCAGTTGATGGTGGCCGGCCGACAGCGGCCCCGGGTTGAAGACTTGCAGCTCTTCGCCGGCATACAGGCGATAGCCGTACCAGCCGGCCACAGCCAGCAGGGTCGACAACCACAGCGCCCAGATTGCGTACTTCATCGCCCGTCCTTAAAAGTAATAAACCGACAGCACATGCACGCCGAGCAGCGCCGGCCACGGCCAGACCGCGACTATGTGGCCCCACAGCAACAGCTGCCGGGCGCGCCGGGCCAGGGCCGGCGGCAATTTGTGCTCGACCGCGAGCAAAGCCGACGCCAGGCCGCCGACGGCAAGCAGCAGGAGAAAATCGGCGAGTAACCAGCGATTGAGGTTCTGCCCACCGTCCAACCCGGTGTGCAGCACCAGCAGCAGCAGGGCCAGCACGCCGAGGGCCACATGCAGCAGGCGCCAGCTGGCGAAGGCGCCGAGGGGCAACTTCGGCAGGCGTTTGCGCAGCGACATCAACAGGCCGAGCAGGGCCATACCGAGCAATGAGAAGCCGCTGACCTGGCGCCAGAAGCCGTCCTGCCACAGCCAGCTGAGCCCCGCCTGCAACACCGAAGTCGGCGCCGCCAGGGCCGGCAGTTGGTTGAAGGCCAGCACCGCGGCCACGGCCAGACCACCGCCCAGTGCCAGCCCAGCGGACCCGCGCTCGGCCTGGCGTGGCGCACTGTCGCCCAGCAGGTTCTGCAGCAAGGGTTTGCAGCCGCCGCAGACGCTGCCGGCGCCGCATTGCCGACCCAGCTCGGCGATATCCCCGGCGCCGTTGGCGATACAGGCACTGAGTTGGCCGCGCTGGACGCCCATGCACTGGCAGACGACAGTATTGGCCGGCCACTGCGCGACCTGCTCGCTGGCCGCCGGCCACAAGCGGCCCTCGCGGCGAAAGCGCCAGAGCAGCAACGGGCCGATGCGCCGGCCCTGCTGCAGGGCGTCCAGCCAGCGCCGGCTTTCCGCACACTCGCCCACCGCCAGGGCACCGAGCAGGCGGCCACGGTGCACCAGCAACTTGCGGTAGCCGCCCTGTTGCGGGTCGCTGTAGCTGTATTCGCGCTGGTTGATGCGCTTAAGCGGCTCGACCACCTCGCCGGCGCTGAACACCGGCAGACCGGCCACCTTGAGCTGGGTCGCCTGCAACGAGCCACGGTAATGCGCCGTTTCGCCGGTCAGCCGCGCAGCCAGCACCGCAGCCTGTTCCAAACCAGGCGCGACCAGACCGTAAGTCAGGCCACGGTGCTCGGCGCATTCTCCGATGGCATGGATGTCAGCATGGGAGGTCGACAGTTCATCGTCGACCACTATGCCGTGGCCGACCCGCAGTTGCGCCGCCAGCGCCAGTTCGATATTGGGCCGAATGCCGGTGGCCAGCAGCACCGTATCGCAAGCCAGTTCGCGGCCATCGCGCAGGCGCACGCCACTGACCCGCCCGGCACCGAGCACGCCGCCCAAACCGGCACCCAGCAGCACCTCGATACCCAGCTCGCGTACCTGGCGCAGCAACAGCTCGGCAGCCGGCTCGTCCAATTGCCGGTTCATCAGCCGCGGCGCCTGCTGCACCAGGGTCACCTGGGTATGGCCGCGCTGCATAGCGCGCGCCGCTTCCAGACCGAGCAGGCCGCCGCCGACTACTACACAGTGGCGGCTGCGCGCGGTGCGGGCGAGCAAGGCGACGGTGTCGCCCAGATCGCGAAAAACGAAAACTCCGGATAAGTCGACGCCAGGCACCTCGGGGATATGCGCGCGCGAGCCGGTGGCGAGAATCAAGCGGGAATAGTGGAAACGCCGGCCCTGAGCATCTTCCACATACTTGCCCAGCGGCTCGATATGGCTGATCCGGCATCCCAGATGGCTGCTCAACCGGCCTTCCACGCCAGGGGTGGTGATGCCGTCCAGGTCGACCTCGCCGGCCAACAGCGCGCTCAGGCGCACCCGGTCATAGGGCGCCCAGGGCTCGTCGCCGAACAGCAGGACCTGCCCGGGATAGCCACGGCGCAGCAATTCCTGGGCGCAACGCACGCCTACCGGACCGGCGCCGACGATGATCAAGGGTGCAACGGCGGGCGCCAGCGATGCCAAGGGCAGCGCAACAGGGGATGCAGCGGATGAAATGGCGGTGACACGATCGAGCAGCATCTGCTTCCTCCTCCGCGCACCGCCTGTGTGGCGGGCGCGGGGTTGAGCCGAAAAAAAACGCCGCGGCCGGAGCGCAAGCGAACTTGCCTGCACCGGTCACGACGTCTTTGTCTGTCAACCCTGCACCGCCATTGGCACAGTCGTTGTGTTGCCAGCGCAATTGCAAACTCTGCGCCAGCTGCCACAAGCAGCTTATAAGTTACTGAATTGGTTTAACTTAGCTTCGGAGAACGGGCATCGACATACAGCTCAGCGCCCCAGCAACGGGCCGCTGCAAAGCAGTCGTGCAGCAATCTGGCGCAGACGCAGCCCCTACTGACACCAAGCTGTCAGTAGCCCTGTCTTAGAGTGGGCTCCGCAGGCCAAAGCGCGCCATCGACGGCGCCAGCTTGCTGACATCACCCCATTCCAAGGAGAGAGAGATGAATGCGATCAACTGGTTCGAACTGTTCGTCAGCGACTTCGAGCGCGCCCGCCGCTTCTATGAGCAGGCGCTGGCAACCACGCTGGAGACGATGGATACCATGGGCGGACGCATGGCCATGTTTCCCTGCGACCCGGAAAGCGCGGTCGGCGGTTGCCTGAGCGACTCGACGGAGCAACAGCCGGGAGCCGGCGGCACCCGGGTCTACTTGAATGTCGAAGGTCAATTGGATGCGGTGCTGGATCGAGTGCCCGCAGCTGGTGGTGAAATCATCCAGAACCGGATGTCCATCGCCCCCCATGGTTTTATCGCCGTGATAAAAGACTGCGAAGGCAACGTGGTGGGCCTGCACAGCATGTCCTGAGTGCCCGGGCGCCGGGCAGCCATGCAGTCGTCCGGCAGCTTTGCCTCGGCATCCCAACCGTGAAAAGGAATAGGTTATAACCAGCTCAATCAGGAAGAGAACATGAGACGCGCCGACCGCCTGTTCCAAATCGTCCAGTTCCTGCGCAGTCGCCGCCTGACCACCGCACAGTGGTTGGCCGAGCGTTTGCAGGTCTCGGTGCGCACCATCTACCGCGATATTCAGGATCTATCGCTGTCCGGCGTACCGCTGGAGGGCGAGGCCGGGGTCGGTTATGTGCTGCGCCAGCCCATGGATTTGCCGCCGCTGATGTTCGAGCGCGAGGAGATCGAAGCCCTGGTGGTTGGCGCGCGCATGGTCAACGCCTGGGCCGACCCGGACCTGCAACGGGCCGCCGAATCGGCGCTGGCGAAAATCCACAGCGTGCTGCCCGCAGCCCTACGCGACGAGCTTAACGGCAACCGCCTGTTCGCTCCCGAGGTGAATATCTATCCGGTGCATTGGCTCGGCCATCTGCGCCAGGCGATCCGTCAGCGGCGCAAACTGCACTTGAGTTATCGCGATGAAAGCGGACAAGCCAGCCTGCGGCGCATCTGGCCACTGGGCTTGTTCTTCTGGGGGCAGACCTGGACGCTGTGCAGCTGGTGCGAATTGCGCAACGACTTCCGTAATTTCCGCATCGACCGGGTGGAAAGCCTCGACGACCTCGACGAAACCTACCAGACCGGTCCCGGACAACGCCTGGAGGATTACCTCGCGCAGTATCTCTGCGGCGATAGCATGGCGCCGGCGTACAAGTCTTAACAGGCTGTTGAAAAACTACCTACGTGGACGATACTGCGTTAAAAATGGCCTCAAAATGCTCATTTACACCAATAAACTCCGCTTTTTCGGCCATTTTTGCCTTGTCTCGTCTGCCTCGCCTACGTTTTCAACGGCCTGCTAGTCTTCGTCGAACTGATAGCTGCCAGGCGCCAGGTTCTCGAAGCGCGAGTACTTGCCGAGGAAGGCCAGGCGCGCGGTACCCAACGGACCGTTACGTTGCTTGCCGATAATGATTTCGGCGACGCCCTTGTATTCGGTTTCCGGGTGATACACCTCGTCCCGGTAAACGAACATGATGATGTCGGCGTCCTGCTCGATCGCCCCGGATTCGCGGAGGTCGGAGTTGATCGGGCGCTTGTTGGGGCGCTGTTCGAGGCCGCGGTTGAGCTGGGACAGCGCGATCACCGGGCAGTTGAATTCCTTGGCCAGAGCCTTCAGCGAGCGGGATATTTCAGAAATCTCGTTGACCCGGCTGTCGCCGCTGGAGCCGGGAATCTGCATCAGCTGCAGGTAGTCGACCATGATCAAGCCGATCTCGCCGTGCTCACGGGCCAGGCGCCGGGTACGCGCACGCATTTCCGAGGGCGAGATGCCGGCGGTGTCGTCGATAAACAGCTTGCGGTCGTTGAGCAGGTTGACCGCCGAAGTCAGGCGCGGCCAATCGTCGTCGTCCAGGCGACCGGCACGCACCTTGGTCTGATCGATACGCCCGAGGGATGCGAGCATACGAATGACGATGGACTCCGAAGGCATCTCCAGGGAGTACACCAGAATCGCCTTGTCGCTGCGCATCAACGCGTTTTCCACCAGGTTCATGGCGAAGGTGGTCTTACCCATGGACGGACGGCCGGCGACGATCACCATGTCGGCCGGCTGCAGGCCACTGGTCAGGTCATCCAGCTCGCTGAAACCGGTGGACAGACCGGTGATCGCATCACCGTTGTTGAACAGGGTATCGATGCGGTCGATGGCCTTGACCAGAATGTCGTTGATCCCCACCGGGCCACCGGTCTTCGGCCGCGCCTCGGCGATCTGGAAGATCAGCCGCTCGGCCTCGTCGAGAATCTCTTCGCCGGTGCGACCTTGCGGCGCATAGGCGCTGTCGGCGATATCGTTGCTGATACCGATCAGCTTACGCAGGGTCGCTCGCTCGCGAATGATCTGCGCATAGGCCTTGA
>CAMPJN010000273.1 GCA_946886875.1 uncultured Pseudomonas sp. | reverse complement strand
CTGTATTTGAAGGTGTGCAGGGACTTGGTCGAAGTGGGCACCTTGCTGCGTCCTTGGTTGATCCACTGCTTGTCCGGGGTCAGCGACCAGGGGCCGTTATCCAGCGCCACTGCGACCATGGCCGGCGGGTTCAGCGGCTCCAGGCGGGCATGGTCATCCAGGCGCTTGAGCGTTACCGGGATCATCTTGCCGCGGCTGTCGTAGGCCCAGGCGCCGCTGATCTTCTCGGCCTTGAAGGCATTGTCCTCGGCGCCGTGGCCGTAAATGGTTTCGATATTGCCGCGACGTTGTTCGGTCCACAGACCGTGGGCATCGACCTGGCCGATAAACAGGGCTGCAGCGAGGAACGGAAGAACGTTTTTCATGGAAGGTCCTTGGGGTTGGGGGTAATCAAAGGTCGACGGTCAAGTTGAAGCTCAGGTTGCGCGGCTCGCCGGGCATCACCCAAAGATTGCTGTAGGAGCGCTCGTAGTACTTCTCGTCGAACAGATTGTTGAGATGGGCGCCGAGTTTTATCCGCGGGCTGAAGGCGTAATGGGCGAGCAGGTCGACGGTGTGATAGGCCGGCAAGCTGAAGTCGCTGCCTGTCTGGCCGGAACGGTCGCCGACATAGGTGAAGGCCGCTCCTAGGTCCGAGCCGCGCAGCCAGCCGTCCTGGAATTCATAGACGCCCAGCAGGCTGCCGCTTTGTCGTGCCACACCGAGCAGACGACTGCCGGCCGGCAGCGCCTCGTCGCCCTTGGTGACCTCGGCGTCGATAAAGGCAAAGGCACCGATAACCCGCAGCGCATCGGTCAACTGGCCACTCAGCTGCAGATCGAAACCCTGGCTGCGCGCTTCCCCTGCGGCGACCTGGGAGTCTGCGAAAGCGGGGTTGGGGTCCGCGGTCAGCACGTTTTCCTTGGTCAGATGGAACGCGGCGACGGTCGCACTGAGGCGGTTGTCCAGCAGGTCCAGTTTCACGCCCGCCTCATAGCCGATACCTTGTTCCGGGTCGAACGGCCGGTCGCTGCGATCCAGGCCGTTATTCGGTTTGAACGAGGTTGAGGCGTTGGCGAACAGGCCGACGGCCGGGGTCAGCTGATAGAGCAGGCCGGCGCGCTGGGTCAGGGCATCGTGCTGCTGGCTGCTACGCCCGCCAGTAGCCTTGTTGTCGATGCTCTGGTCGAAGCGCTCGAAACGCATCCCGAGCACGCCGCGCAGGCGTTCGCTGAAGACGATCTGGTCCTGCAGGTTTAGCGCATGGCTTTGCACCTGCTCGTGGGCGTCGCTGCCCGAACGCGCGCCGCTTGGGCGCGGGCGGCCATAGACCGGGTCATAGATGTCGATATCGCTACGCGGGCGAATCTCGGTGACCCGCTCGTTCTTGCGGTAGTTCTCGTACTCGCTGCCGATCAGCAGCTGGTGTTGTAGACCGCCGAACTGCACCTCGCCGCGCAGTTCCAGCTGGGTGATGCTGTCGTGCCAAGTGGTTTCGCGTTCGCGAAAGCGCCGCGTCAGGGTGCGCCCGTCGGCCGCCAGGGCCTGGTTTTCCGAAGCGTCGCCGGCCAGTTGGCCTTCCTTGAAGTGGTTGGCCAGGCGCAATTGCCAGGTGTCGTTGAGGGCGTGTTCGAGGCTGGCCTGGAGAAGGTTGTTATCGTTTTCGATATCGCCGTCGCTCGGCTCGCCGAGGAAGGTCGAGCGCGACACGCTGCCCAGTCGATTGTTCGGCGCCACTATGCCGCGGTCGAATACCGAACGGTGGCGCACCAGCTCGGCCTCCAACAGCACGCGGGTATCGGGGTTGAGCTGCCAACTGAGCGCGGGCGCGGCGAACAGACGCTCGCTGCTGACGTGGTCGCGGAAACTGTGGTTGTCCTCGACGGCCAGGTTGAGGCGCGCCAGCAGGTCGCCCTGTTCGTCCAGCGGGCTGTTGAGGTCCAGGCTGGTGCGGTAGCGGTCCCAGCTGCCGGCGCTGGTTTGCAGGCGGGCGAAGGTATCGGCCTGGGGTTTCTTGGTGACGATATTCACCGTGCCGCCGGGGTCGCCGCGGCCGTAGAGGCTGGCGGCGGGGCCTTTGAGCACTTCGATGCGTTCGATATTGGCCGCGTCCGGCGTGCTCGGGTAGCCGCGATTGGCGCTGAAGCCGTCCTTGTAGAACTCCGAGGTGGCGAAGCCACGCACGCTGTATTCGTAAAGGGTCAGGCCGCCGAAGTCGTTCTGCTTCGACACGCCGCCAGCGAACTCCAGGGCGCGTTCGACATCGCCGCTGCCCAGGTCCTCCAGCACCGCGGCAGGCACTACGCTGATCGCCTGGGGAATCTCACGGATCGGCGTATCGGTCTTGCTGGCACTGGCCGAACGGGTGGCGCGATAACCTTGTACCGGACCATCGGCGGTTTCTGTCGGTGCGGTAATGATGCTGTCGTTGAGCTGGACAGGGCTGTCCGCCAGGGCGCTGGGGGCAAGCAGGCTGGCAGCTAAAGCAAGGGCTGGGCGCAAGACGGAATCCTCTCAATTTTCATAATGTAATAACATAACATTAAAAATGAGAAGAATTACCATCCATTGAGTGGACCAGCAGTATTAACCGTTGGTCGCAGGCGGGCGTACGCCGATTTCTGCCGTCAGTTCCATGCGCTTGCCATTGCGCATGATCTCGATGCGGATCTTCGCCCCCGGTTTGGCCTGGGCTACCTGGTTCATCGAGCGGCGGCCGTCGCCAGCGGGCTGGCCATCGATATTGAGGATCAAGTCGCCCGGTTGCAGGCCGGCTTTCTGCGCTGGACCATCGCGGTAAATCCCTGCGACGACGATGCCCGGACGACCCTCCAGGCCGAAGGATTCCGCCAGCTCCGGGGTCAGCGGTTGCACTTCGATGCCGAGCCAGCCGCGGATCACCTGGCCGTTCTCGATGATCGCGCGCATCACTTCGAGCGCCAGTTTCACCGGGATGGCGAAGCCGATGCCCTGCGAGCCACCGGAGCGGGAAAAGATCGCGGTATTGATGCCAACTAGATCGCCATGGGCATTGACCAGGGCACCGCCGGAATTGCCGGGGTTGATTGCCGCATCGGTCTGGATGAAGTCTTCGTAGGTATTGAGGCCCAGCTGGTTGCGCCCGGTGGCGCTGATGATACCCATGGTCACCGTTTGGCCTACGCCGAAGGGGTTGCCGATGGCCAGGGTGACGTCGCCGATCTTGATATTGTCGGAGCGCCCCAGGGTGATCGATGGCAGGCTTTCCAGGTCGATCTTCAGCACCGCCAGATCGGTCTCGGGGTCGCTGCCGATCATTCGCGCCAAGGTTTCGCGGCCGTCCTTTAGCGCCACTACTATCTGGTCGGCATCGCTGACCACATGGTTATTGGTCAGCAGGTAGCCTTCCGAACTCATGATCACCGCCGAACCCAGGCTGGACTCCATGCGTCGCTGCTTGGGCAGGTTGTCGCCGAAGAACTTGCGGAACTGCGGGTCCTCGAACAAGGGATGATTTGGCTTGTTGGAAAACTTGGTGCTGTAGAGGTTGGCAACCGCGGGAGAGGCCAGGTCCACGGCGCGGGCGTAAGACACCGGGCCTTCCTGGCTGCGGTTATAGATCGGTGCCTGGCGCAGCTGTACGTCCTGGGTCGGCAGACCGACCCATTGCGGGTAATACTGGATAACCAGCAACGCCAACAAAACGCCTACCAGAAGGGGCCAGCCGAGAAAACGCAGGGCCTTGAGCATCGATTGAATCCTGAGGGTTGCGAGGGCTGAATGAGGCCCATTAAGGTGCGCCATTATAGAAGGCCATGTCGCAATAAAGCAGCGGCTTCTACCAACGTTTGAGGAATAACTGATGGCCATTGCCCTCACTACTTTGCAGGAAGAAGCCGACCGTTACCTGAATATTGGGCGGATCAACGACTATTGCCCCAATGGTTTGCAGGTGGAGGGCCGGCCCCAGGTGCGCCGTATCGTCAGTGGGGTGACCGCCAGTCAGGAGCTGATCGACGCCGCGGTGGAAGCTGGGGCCGATGTGCTGCTGGTGCACCATGGTTACTTCTGGAAAGGCGAAAATCCCTGCGTCGTCGGGATGAAGCAGCGCCGCCTGAAAACCTTGCTGGCCAACGATATCAGCCTGCTCGCCTACCACCTGCCGCTGGACCTGCACCCCGAGGTGGGTAACAACGTGCAATTGGCCGCGCAGTTGGATATCACCGTCGAAGGCGCGTTGGAGCCGGATAATCCGCGTACCGTCGGTCTACTCGGCTCCCTCGCCCAAGCCATGAGCGCACGCGATTTCGCCAGGCGGGTGCAGGAAACCTTGGGCCGTGAACCCTTGTTGATCGACAGCGGCCAGATGATCCGGCGGATTGGCTGGTGCACTGGCGGCGGTCAGGGTTATATCGATCAGGCCATCGCCGCCGGGGTCGACCTGTATCTGACCGGCGAGGCCTCGGAACAGACCTTTCATAGCGCCAGGGAAAACGCTATCAGCTTTATCGCCGCCGGCCATCACGCTACCGAGCGCTATGGCGTGCAGGCCTTGGGCGACTATCTTGCTCGGCACTTTGCGCTCGAACATCTCTTTATCGACTGCCCGAATCCGATCTAGATGCGCGCTATTCGGCCGATATAAAGCTAGATCGTTTCGGTCTAGATAGCCTCCTGAATAGAAGAGGGCGCTGTGCTAGAGTGCGCGCTCGTCCGCGGCCCGCCGGCCCAATTACACAGCAAACCGTGAGTAGCCATGCTCGATAAACTGACCCACCTGAAACAGCTGGAGGCGGAAAGTATCCACATCATTCGTGAAGTGGCCGCCGAATTCGACAACCCGGTAATGCTTTATTCCATCGGTAAAGACTCCGCCGTGATGCTGCACCTGGCACGCAAGGCGTTCTTCCCGGGCAAGCTGCCGTTCCCGGTGATGCACGTCGACACTCGCTGGAAGTTTCAGGAGATGTACCGTTTCCGCGAGAAAATGGTCAACGAATACGGCCTGGACCTGATCACCCACATCAACCCCGATGGTGTGGCGCAGGATATGAACCCCTTCACCTACGGTAGTGCCAAGCACACCGACGTGATGAAGACCGAAGGCTTGAAGCAGGCCTTGGATAAATACGGTTTCGATGCAGCCTTCGGTGGCGCCCGGCGCGACGAGGAAAAGTCCCGCGCCAAGGAGCGCGTCTACTCGTTCCGCGACAGCAAGCACCGCTGGGACCCGAAGAACCAGCGCCCCGAGCTGTGGAACGTGTACAACGGCAAGGTCAAGAAGGGCGAGTCGATCCGTGTGTTCCCGCTGTCCAACTGGACCGAGCTGGACATCTGGCAGTACATCTATCTGGAGCAGATCCCGATCGTGCCGCTGTACTTCGCCGCCGAGCGTGAAGTGATCGAGAAGAACGGCACTCTGATCATGATCGACGACGATCGCATCCTCGAGCATCTGTCGGACGAAGAGAAAGCCCGCATCACCAAGAAGATGGTGCGTTTCCGCACCCTCGGCTGCTACCCGTTGACCGGTGCGGTGGA
>CAMPJN010000272.1 GCA_946886875.1 uncultured Pseudomonas sp. | reverse complement strand
CGCCGCGCGCCGCGACTATCGTGGTGCCTTCGGGCATGGCGATGTCCATCGCGTAGCGGCCTTTCGGGGTGAAGTGGCTGTACTGGCCGTTGGCGCCCTGGGTCAGGCGAAACGGCCCGCCGCGCCACGGCAGTGGGTACTTGTTTTGCGTCGGCACCAGGCGCGGATCACCGAGGGCGTAGCGTAGTTTCGGCGTATAGCTCAGCGGCTTATTGGGGTCGCGGCGAGCGAGGGTCGCCAAGCGAATGGCGCTGCGCGGCGGCAGCACCCAATTGATTGGCTTGGCCGGCGCACCGACGGCGTTATCGACTTTGTCCAGGCGCAGTTCGATCTGCACCGGCGCATAGAGGTCGTTGCGCACCAACAGGGTTTCACCGGCCTCGTGCTTCTTGGTTTCCAGCTTCACCTGATTGTCCAGGCGCTCGACCATGCGATCGCGGAACACGAACACCTGCGCACCGGGCGCCGCCTGGTCGGTGTAGGTCACCACACCATTGGCATCGGTGTACTTGTAGATGGTCAAGGCGGCTGCCGGACCGGTAAAGGCCAACAAACCGCAGAGAAATATCAGGCGCCCTAGCATAGTGACTCGGATCTTGTGATGTGCGTGTCCGGACCCTGAAGACTAGCAGCGCTTACCCTGCTACGCGAGGGTACGTTCGTCAGGCTGTGACGAAACTCTAAAGCCTATGCCCCCGGACTGAAATGCTTTTGCGCGGTGCCACGGGCGATCAAACGGGATATGTAATCGAGTTTCTGCGGGTCGCGGTCGACGAATCTGAAGGTCAACTGCAACCATTCGCTGTCGGGTTTCGGCTCGAAGGCGGCGACGGCATGCAAATAGCCGTTCAGACGCGCGGTTTCCGAGGCTTCGCCCTGCTCCAGGTCGAGCACGGCGCTTTCCAGAACCTGGGGCAGCTGTTCGGTGCGCTTCACCACCAACAACGCCTCCTTGAGGCTGATTGTCTTGATCACGCAGGCCATGCTGCCGGCAGTCAAACGCAGCTGGCCTTGACCGCGCCCACTCGGCGCACTGGCGGCCTTCGCTGGTTTCGCCGCCTCGGGGCTGGCGAAAGCGGCGGCCGCAACCGGTGCCGCGGTGGGCTTGATCACTTCGGCCTTGCCGGCGGTCAGGGCGGATAACGAGTCGTTGGCGAAGCTGCCGCTGCTGAGCATTTTCGGCGGGGTGCTGGACATCAGCGCCTGCAGTTTGCCGGCTCGGTGCAGGGCCTTCTTCACCTTGGTGACCAACTGTTCGTTGGAGAACGGCTTGCCGATAAAGTCGGAAACTCCGGCCTGAATCGCCTGCACCACGTTCTCTTTATCGCCGCGACTGGTGACCATGATAAAGGGCGTGGTTTTCAGGCTGTCCTGCTCGCGACACCAGCTGAGCAGCTCCAGCCCCGACAGCTCGGGCATTTCCCAGTCGCAAAGAATCAGATCGATACTCTGCCGGCCGAGCAACTGCTGGGCTTTACGACCATTGATGGCTTCTTCGATGCGGATGCCGGGAAAATGGTCGCGCAGGCCCTTTTTCACCAAGTCACGGATAAAGGTTGCGTCGTCCACCACCAGCACGCTGACTTTGCTCATCGGCCACTCCTATTGTAATGGCCTAAGCATAGCCGCAAAGAAAGCCAGACGACAAAGGCGCGGACATTTGAGGCCGGAACCGGCCTCCAGCGCTCTCGGCGGCTTTTAGGCCGGTTAGCGCTTTTCCTTGCCCTCGACCTCTTCCTTCATGCGGGTCAAACCGATGTGCTTCACATCGGTACCGCGCACCAGATAAATCACCAGTTCGGCGATGTTGCGCGCGTGGTCGCCGATACGTTCCAGGGAACGCAGCGCCCAGATGATATTGAGCACCCGGGAGATCGAACGCGGGTCTTCCATCATGAAGGTGACCAGTTCGCGCAGCGCGGTTTTGTATTCGCGATCGACGGTCTTGTCGTACTGCGCCACCGACAGCGCCAGGTCGGCGTCGAAGCGGGCGAAAGCGTCCAGCGCTTCGCGCACCATCTTGCGCACCTGATCGCCGATATGCCGCACTTCGACGTAACCACGCGGCGCTTCGCCTTCTTCGCAGAGGAGAATCGCGCGCTTGGCGATCTTGGTCGCCTCGTCGCCGATGCGTTCGAGGTCGATCACCGATTTGGAAATGCTGATGATCAGGCGCAAATCGGATGCCGCCGGCTGGCGCCGAGCGAGAATGCGCACGCACTCCTCATCGATATTGCGTTCCATCTGGTTGATCTGATCGTCGATCTCGCGCACTTGCTGGGCCAACCCGGAGTCGGCGTCGATCAGCGCGGTCACCGCATCGTTGACCTGCTTCTCGACCAGGCCGCCCATAGCCAGAAGATGACTGCGCACCTCCTCCAGCTCGGCGTTGAACTGCTGGGAGATATGCTGGGTGAGGTTGTCTTTGTTGATCATTCCAATTCGCTCCGCGAAAGCTGCGTGTAGGGTGCGCCGAGCGCACCAGCCCTTTGGTGCGCTCGGCGCACCCTACGGGGTCTGCTCAACCATAACGGCCGGTGATGTAGTCTTCGGTCTGTTTCTTCGCCGGATTGGTGAACAGCGTATCGGTGTCGCCGTACTCGATCAGCTTGCCCATGTACATGAACGCCGTGTAGTCCGACACTCGCGCCGCCTGCTGCATATTGTGGGTGACGATGACGATGGTGTACTTGGATTTCAGTTCGTAGATCAGCTCTTCGACTTTCAGCGTCGAGATCGGATCAAGCGCCGAGCAGGGTTCGTCGAGCAGCAGTACTTCCGGTTGCACCGCCACGGTACGGGCGATCACCAGACGCTGCTGCTGGCCGCCGGACAGGCCGAGAGCCGACTCGTGCAGGCGGTCCTTGACCTCATCCCACAGCGCCGCGCTTTTCAGCGCCCACTCCACCGCCTCGTCGAGCACGCGCTTCTGCTTGATGCCCTGGATGCGCAGGCCGTAGACCACGTTCTCGTAAATGCTTTTGGGGAACGGGTTGGGTTTCTGGAACACCATGCCGACCCGACGGCGCAACTCGGCGACATCCTCGCCCTTGCGGTAGATGTTCTTGCCGTCGAGGTTGATCTCGCCTTCCACGCGGCAGCCGTCGACCAGATCGTTCATCCGGTTGAAGGTGCGCAGCAGGGTCGACTTGCCGCAACCAGACGGGCCGATAAAGGCGGTCACGCGCTGCTTGGGGATGTTCAGCTGAACGTCGAACAACGCCTGCTTCTCGCCGTAGTACAGGTTCAGGCCCGGCACCTGGATGGCGACGTGCTCGCTGGCCAGGTCGAGGCTCTTTCTGTCGCGGCCCAAGGCGGAAATATCGATGCCGTGGGTCTGGGTTTCATGCTGCATGGTTTCACTCCGTTCACAGCTACTGCTGCAAGCTACAAGCGACAAGTCAACAGCCGCTCGCTTCATTTGAAGGTCAGGGCTTAAGGCTTGCAGCTCAGATTCAATGATCCAGCGCCTTGTACTTCTCGCGCAGGTGGTTGCGGATCATCACCGCACTGAAGTTCAGCACTACGATCACCAACACCAGCAGCAGCGCCGTGGCATATACCAGAGGGCGTGCGGCCTCGACGTTGGGGCTCTGGAAGCCGACGTCGTAGATATGGAAGCCCAGGTGCATGATCTTCTGGTCGAGGTGCAGGTAAGGGTAATTGGCATCCAGCGGCAAACTCGGCGCCAGCTTGACCACCCCCACCAGCATCAGCGGCGCCACTTCGCCGGCGGCACGGGCCACGGCGAGAATCAGGCCGGTCATCATCGCCGGGCTGGCCATCGGCAGCACCACCCGCCACAGGGTCTCTACCTTGGTCGCGCCCAGGGCCAGGGAACCTTCGCGTACCGCGCGGGGAATCCGCGACAGACCTTCCTCGGTCGCGACTATCACCACCGGCAGGGTCAGAATCGCCAGGGTCAGCGAGGCCCAGAGCAGGCCCGGGGTGCCGAAGGTCGGTGCCGGTGCCGATTCCGGGAAGAACATGCGGTCCAGCGAGCCCCCCAGCACATAGACGAAGAAGCCCAGACCGAACACGCCGTAGACAATCGCCGGGACGCCGGCCAGGTTGTTCACCGCGATGCGGATCACCCGGGTCAGCGGCCCCTGCTTGGCGTATTCACGCAGGTAGATGGCCGCGACCACGCCGAACGGAGTGACGATCACCGCCATGATCAGGGTCATCATCACGGTGCCGAAAATCGCCGGGAAGATACCGCCCTCGGTGTTGGCCTCGCGCGGGTCTTCGCTGACGAACTCCCACAACTTGGCGCCGTAGAAACCCAGCTTGTCGAAGGTGCCCATGGCGTTGGGGCGGAAGGCCCGTACCACTTTACCCAGGCTCAGGCTGACTTCGCGTCCGTCGACGGTTTTGACCGTCACGCTGTCGCGGTTGAACGCCTGGTTGAGCCCGATCAGCTGCTCTTCCAGTACCTTGTATTCGGCGTCCCATTGAGCCCGTTCGGCATCCAGGTCGGCCTGCGCGGTGGCGTCCAGCTTGCCTTGCAGCTCCAGCTTGCGGGTTTTCAGGCGCAGGCGTTCGAGTCCGGAGTTGATCCGGCCGATGTCTTTCTTCTCCAAACGCACCAGCTGCTTGTGCAGCTGCTCGACGCGTTCGAGGCGCTCCTGCAGCGCCGGCCAACTGGCTTCACCTTCGGCAACCAGTTCGCCACTTTCCTTGACGTTGACCAGGTAACCATAGAAGTTGCCCCACTCGCGGCGCTCGAAGGCAGTGAGGTTTTCCGGGGTGCGCTGATTGCTCAGCCACTCGCCGACCACCCAGGTGAAATCCGCGCCGTAGATGTCGCGGTTACCCACCTTGAACAGCTCGCGGGTCATGAACTCGCCGCCCTCGTCGCTCACCGGCAGACCGGCAGCTGCGAGCCGCGCACGCGGCACTTCTTCGATCTGGGTGATTTCGCCGGCCATCACCTTGGCTTCCTGGCCAGGCACCTGGTAGTCGACCTCGACGATATCGGCCGGCCAGAAGTGGCCAAGACCGCGTATGGCGATCACCAGCATCAGGCCCAGGGTCATGATCACCGCGATCGATACCGCGCCGGCGTTCATCCAGATCCAGGGCGTACCGCTCTTGAACCAGGTTTTCAGGTTGTTCTGTTTCACGGACATATACCTTCCCAAACCTTAGAGCGAAGCGTACTTGACGCGCAGACGCTGGCGCACCAGTTCTGCCAGGGTGTTCATGACGAAGGTGAAACCGAGCAGTACTAGCGCCGAGAGGAACAGCACACGGTAATGGGTGCCACCGACTTCCGATTCCGGCATTTCCACCGCCACGTTGGCCGCCAGGGTCCGCAGGCCTTCGAAGACGCTCATGTCCATGATTGCGGTGTTGCCGGTGGCCATCAGCACGATCATGGTTTCGCCGACGGCGCGGCCCATGCCGATCATCACTGCCGAGAAGATCCCTGGGCTGGCGGTCAGAATCACCACCCGGGTCAGGGTCTGCCAGGGCGTGGCGCCGAGCGCCAGGGAGCCGAAGGTCAGGCT